>CAZGIX010000195.1:0-9281 GCA_964525785.1 uncultured Anaerolineaceae bacterium | reverse complement strand
GTCTGCCCCGCATCGCCAATCCGGGCTGGCCCTACCCACTCTCTCCTCTCGACTCGCGCCCCTTCTATTTCCCTGATTACCCAATTACCTTCTTCCTGACTACCTTCTTTCTGATTACCCAATTACCTTCTTCCTGATTACCTTCTTTTTCGATTACCTTCTTTCAACATGTCTCCCGGTACGGCTCCTCCCCAAAGTACCGGCGCCACTCCTCCTCGCTCAGGTTGCGGTTGGTGCGCTGGCAGGCGAGCGCCTTCCAGGCCTCCAGGTTCATATTCCATATGACAATCGATCCATCCGTGCTTCCACTGGCCAGGGAATTGCCATCCTGGCTGAAGTATAAATCTAATATTGAGTCGGCTCCGGGAATGATCGGGCCAATGGTTTGCCGTGTGGTAATATCCCACAGCTGCAGCCTGCCGTAGCGGTCGCCGCTGGCCAGCATCTGGCTGTCCGGACTGATATTGACCGCGTTAATACGCCCCTCCCGACCTTCCAGTAGTCCGGGGAGCGGTGATCCAAATGAGGGCGAGCCTGGGACCAGGTCGATGAATTGGATGGTATTTTCACTAACTCGGGCCATCAGATAGGTTCCGGGATCGATTGTCATGGCGTTTGTAAAAACGCTCAATGGTGACCCTGGAATCTTAACTGGAAGGCCGGCTTGTGGAGGTAGGGTGGACGTGTCCCAGACCATCGCCTCTGAAATTGCCTGAGCAGCCAGCTGATCGCCCTTTGCATTAAAAACCAGATTCCAGATTCCCCCTACGAAATCTGTTTGGAACTCTGCCAGCGGCTCCCCGTACGTCCTCGAACTTGGATCCACGTCCCAGAATATAATCGTGTTGTCATGCGCTCCAGAAACCAGGATCGGACGCTGTGGATGATAGGCCACCGCGGTGATATCATCCGTGTGCCCGCGTAGCAAAATGTCTAAGGCCTCCCCAAATGTTTTTGAGCCAGGTTTTACATCCCAAAGGTGGATTAGGGTATCCCCGCCTGCCGTGACCAGGGTGTTCCCATCCGGGCTGAATGCCAGGCCGACAATGGTGATCGGGTCTGCCTCGATCGGCGCATGCAGAGATGCGCCGCTGGCTGCATCCCATAGGGATAGCCTTCCATCCCAATCGGTAGCGGCCAACACCTGCCTGTCTGGACTGAATGCCAGCGCTCCCACTTCCGTGAGATGGCTGCTCAATGCCCGCGCCAGCGGGTGGATGCTTCCCAGGTCTATCAGGATAGCATCAGATCCTTTTCCATTCGTTATCAGCCGGCGCCCATTTGGGGCAACGGCCAGGCTCCACAGTGGGTCATCTCCTTCGATCAGCATCTGCGGGGATGGCGCTCGCTTGTTGGTGGAAAAATGCGACAGGTCCCAGGATATTGCCAGGCCGTCTTTTCCGGTAGAAATCAGTATTGGCTCGACCGGATTGAAGGTCAGGTCGGTGATCCAGTCGCTGTGATCGGTCCAGGGCTCGCCGATTGGCTGTCCGAAGGTGGTCGCATCCTGGCGCATATCCCACAGGATGATCTGCTTGTCGTCACCCCCGGAAGCCAGCATCTCCCCCTCTGGATTGAATGCCAGGGCGCGGATGAAGCGATCATGCCCCTTCAGCGGCTCGCCGGCCGGTGCGGATGTCTCCAGGTCCCACATCATCACGGACCCATTTCCCAATCCGCCTGCCAGGAGCCGTCCATCCGGGCTGATTGCCAGGCTGGCGACCGTCCCCAGGCCAGTCGCCAACGATAGTACCCCGGGCTGGTCCGAGCTTTTTGAGATGCTGCCCGTATCCCAAAGTAACACCTGCCCATCCGCTCCCGCCGATGCCAGGGTCTTCCCATCCGGGCTGAAGGCCAGGCTCCACACGTTGTCCGTGTGCCCGCTCAATGGTCGGGCAGTCATCTTGCCCGAAGCCACGTCCCAGATGATGATCCTGTCATCGAAGCCTCCCGAGGCCAGCAGCCGTCCATCCGGGCTGAAAACCAGGCTGGTCACCCGTTCAGTATGTCCGTTTAGCGGTCGGCCTGCACCGGGTAGCGGTGTCTCGCCTTTCTCTGATGTCTCCCACAGTATGATATCCCCCGCTGCGTCCCCCGCCGCCAGGCGATGCCCATCCGGGCTGAATGCTACCGTTAGGACATCATCCTCGTGCCCGTGCAGTATGTTGACCAGTTGTGGCTTTGCTGTCAGGGCTGCCAGCAGGCTGCTGCGCGCTTCGATCGACGGGTCGATATTGACGGCCTCGATGCTAAGCAGGCTGGCCAGGTCCAGCTCATCGTCTACCAGGATCTGCGCCTGGGAGGCCAGCAGCCGGGATAGTCCCTTGCGGGTCAGGTCACGCTCTGCTTCAGCCAGCGCCTGAGCCCGCTGCGCCGATCGCCACTGTAAAACCGCTAGGAACGCCAGGATCAGGGTGATGACCAGGCCTGCGCTTAATCCCAATACGATCCGCCGCCGCGTGCGTTCGCTTTCCTCCCGCTGGCGCTCCCGTAGCGCGCCTCCTGCCTGGATGTACTCCTGCTCCGCCGGGGTCAGGTCGGAACCCCTTTCCGCCTGCCAGCCCTCCGCTTCCGCCAGGGGTGCGCCTCTCAGCACGGCGCCCTCATCCCTGCCGCTGGCATTCCACTGCTGCAGCGCCCCGCGCAGGCGCTCCTGCCAGGTGCGGAAAGCACGATCCACATCGATCCAATCTCGCAGCCGCCCCCAGCCGGCAATCAGCGCCTCGTGGACCACCTCCACGCTTTCCGCCCCCGAGACATCCCGCCCGGACACCACCAGCCGTTTGTCTGCCAGGTGTTGCGCCAGCGGCCAGCTGGTTTCACCGATCTCAGCCCGCGTCGCCACGCGCCGTGTGTCTTGTGTCCCTTCCCCAGGGCGGACCACCTGCAGGAATACCCGTCGCGCCTTCTCTTTTTCATCGTTATCCAGCCTGCTGTAGATGAGGTCTGCATATTGCGCCAGCGCCCCCTTCACTTCCCCGGTGCTTTCATAACTGCTGTGGGTCAGCCAGCCGGAATCCGCTCGTTCCCACAGCAGGGTCAGGGCGAACTCCAGCAGCGGCAGGTAGCCCGGCTGCTCGCCCACATCGTCCAGGATGCGCTCCACCAGGCCGCCCTCAAAGGCTGCGCCTTGCACGATGGCAGGCTGTTCAATTGCCCTGCACATCTCTTCTCGGGTCATCGGCCCCATCATCAGCAAGTTGTTCTGCAGGATGTCTGCAAATGGGCGGTAGTCCAGCGCCTGTCCCATGAAATCTGCCCGCATGGTCACTACCAGCGCGAACATCCCACCCCCCCGCTCGCGGGTTGCCTCGGCTGTCTCCAGCAGCTCATCCAGAAATCTCCGCCGGGTTTCCGGCTGCTGGCACAGCGTGTACAGCTCCTCGAACTGGTCGATTAAGAGCAGCAGATTTGTTCCCGGGTCGCTTTTATCCAGCACTCGCTCCACCAGTCGCTGTAGGGGCAGGTCGCCCTGGCTGAGCGCTGCAGCCAGCTTCTGGCTCTCCACCAGCCGGTCGGTCTCGCTCAGCGTCGGCTCTAGGAGCGTCAGCAGGGCAGCCACCAGTGAGTGGAAAGGGCTTGCTCCCGGGCGCAGATCTGCCACCAGCCAGTCCCCCTTTTCCCTTAACCTGGGTATCAGCCCGGCATGCGCCACTGAAGACTTCCCTGATCCAGAAGGA
This sequence comes from uncultured Anaerolineaceae bacterium, assembly GCA_964525785.1. Classification (GTDB taxonomy): domain Bacteria; phylum Chloroflexota; class Anaerolineae; order Anaerolineales; family UBA4823; genus JAQBDA01. The sequence continues at coordinate 5,601 of CAZGIX010000195.1, read as the reverse complement.
CCCAGGATGACCGTTGCAGCATGTTGGGATTGTATTGCTTCTAGCAGCTGCCGGGTGAAATCTTCGCGACCAAAGAATAAGGCTGCATCCTGTTCGCGAAAGGCGGATAACCCCCGGTAGGGACACTCGCCGATCATCCTGGGTTGCTGGATCGAAAATGGCGGTTTAGCGCGCGCTGACGCGGGCGGTTCACCGCTGCGCAGCGCCTGGTACAGCCCCACCGTCTCTGCCGATGGCTCCACCCCTAGCTGGCTGGCAAGGGCGCGGGTGCAGGCTTCGAATTGGGCGATCGCCGCTTCCCGCTGCCCGCTCAATGCCAGCGATCGCATCACCTGCCGGTGGGCGCTCTCCCACGTCGGATCCAGCTCCAGTTGGCGGCGGGCGTAATCCAGTGCGCGGTCATATTCGCCGCTTCCTTCATGGCTGTCTGCCAGCCGCTGCAGCGTCTCCAGCGCCAGCCTCTGGTACCGTTCCTGGTTGAGCAGAATCCATTCCTCGAATGCCGGGCTGTCCGCAAGGCTGAAGCCTTCCATGAACTCGCCCTGGTACAGCTCGACCGCCTCTGCCCAGCCGTCTAGCGTCTGTTCGTCTGCCGGTCGGATCTTTTTGGTTAGCTTGTCGAAGACTGTTGCATCGATCCAGGTGTCACTGCCCCGGTTGAGCTGTATCGTCTGCGGGGTGATCTCCAGGTAAGGTGGGTCCGCCTCCTCGTCGCCGGTCGCCTGCCGCAGGTCTGCCAGCGCCCGTCGCAGGCTGCCCCTGGCAGATGCTTCCGGGTAATCGGGCCATAGCAGCCCGGCGAGTTTCTCGCGGCGGTGCGGCTTATCCGCCTCCACGCACAGGTATGCCAGCAGTCCGCGCACCTTGTCAGAGCGCATACCTGTCAGCGGCTTCCCATCTAGCTTTACCTGCAGCGGGCCGAGCAAACGGATCTCGAGTCGTGCCATCTATCCTCCCACCACCCTTTTAATAAGAACCTATCCGGAAATTATTTTTATGGTGTGTGCGGCGGCGCAGCCGCCGCACACACCATAAAGAAAATACAATTTTCGGATAGATACTAAGAGTGATTAGATCGATTATACCCGAATAAGGACGGGTAATGTCCATGCAGCCTGGCGCGTCATCCCGGTTTGGATGGTCTGATGTCGCCCCCATATCTGCCTGCCAGGCACAAAGAACACACAGCAACCCCTCATAAAAAAACTCTGCGGTGCTCCTCCGTGGTGCCCCTCTCCAGGGTCCGCACGAAACCTTCACGCTGTTTCACGCTCCGTTCACGTGAAAAGAACCTTCTCATCACGCACGCTTGCTACGCTGATCTCAGCTAAAAGGAGGATCAGCCATGCAGCGCAGCAACAGGTATGGACGAGAACGGGCAAATGGACTGGGTTTATTTCGAGGGTTATTTCTGGGGCTTTGTATGCGTGTCTTCTTGGTCGCCCTCTGGCAGGTCGGCGATGCACGCCAGCCGGTTGCAGTAGCCAGCAATCCCTCGCATGCGCTTGCCGCAGCTGGCTCGCCGTCCGTGGACCTCCGTTCTGCCTCCGGGGAGAGCATCCGTTTTGTGCCGGATAACAACCACCCGGTCGGCGGCATTGATCCCCAATCGCAGGATATCCCCCATCTGGTCCTGTTCCGGAACGGCGCTCTATCAGCCTCCTCGGAGCGCACCCTCATCCTGACCGTCGGTGATCTCGTGTTGCCTCCCGGTGGGATTATCCTGAACGTCCGGCTGGAAACCCAGGGCGCTGATCCGGACCTTGGCGGTGGAGATAGCCCTCGGATTACCGTCTGGCAGGCATCGCGCCGCCTCGATAATCCACAGGATATCGATCTGAGCGGTCAGTCCGCCAGCTTCACCGTCCAGTTCGCCGATGCCATCCCTTCCAGTGCTGGATTTGTCCCTACGCCCACCGGTTACTATCGTTATCAGTTGGATTTCCTCAACCCGAGCAGCCCGGCTGTCGCACCGTTGTACTCGCTTAGCCAGGAGTATGCCTTCCTGCTCGAGAGCCAGTGGATCGTCCCCCTGCAGGGGGTCTACGCTGCGGCTGGTCCGCAGGTGCTGGTAGTGTATTACTGCGACATGTTCCCCTTTCAGCGAGACGCCCGGGACCCGGCCTCCCGCTTGCCCAGGCGCGAGGTCTCTGGCTATATTCAAAATGAGCTCCTGCCTGGCATGCTCGCCGCCATTCGCCTCCAGGCGCTAGATTGGGGCCTTTCCCTGGATGGCTGGAGCGCCTCGGGGCGCGAGAACCTGGCGGTGGCCCTCAGCGATGGCGAGACCTGGTTCCACGGCCCGGCGCCCAGGCGGGGCAACTCCAGCATCTCCATCAACGTCCGTGCCGCGGACAACGCAAATTACGCCACGTTAACCGATGGGCTGATGAGCACCTTCCACCACGAGCTGTTCCACATCTTCCAGATTAGCCTGGCTTTATCGAATGGAATAACGTCTGATTTCGATGGTGCCGGCACCGCCTGGCAGTTCTTCACCGAAGGCACCGCCTCGTTTGCTGCCACCGTTGCTCAGCCGGGGGTCCAGTTCGCCCAGTCTGGCGAAGCGCGCACCTACCTTGCCAGGGCTATCCAGTTCGTGGGCGGCAAAGGTTTCCCCGGCGACCTGAACAGCAGCTATGTGGATATTGACCCCTACCATGCCGCCCTCTACTGGCGTTTTCTATATGAGCGCTGCGGCGGCATGGCTGGCGGCGCCGAGTTGTCGCAGGTCGGGATGCGCGTTGTCCGCCGCGCCCTGCAGGAGTTTTACGCCCGGGGTGCAGTGGATATCTCTACCTCCAGCGACCTGGTGCGCGGCCTGCCTGCCATTATGGACCGCCTCCTGTCCAGCCCGGAAGCCTCCGCCTGCCCGTTCCGCACCTTCGCAGACAGCCTGGTGCACTTCTCCCGGGCCATCTACACGCTGCACGTAGAAGGTGGGCGCTGCACCGCCCCCGGCATTCCTGTTGGGTGCGGCCTTTATGACCCGAACAGCCTGTATAGCACCCCTAGGACTGCCGCCCTCACCTTCTCGGGTGCCGGGATCGACTTCTCCGCGCAGGCCCAGCCCTATCCCGCCGGTATTCGCAGCAGCTTCGGCATGGATTTTATCGATATCCAGTTAGCTCCCGGCGTGCAGGGGCAGCCCATCACCATCGAGTTGCATGGCGAGCCTTCCGGCGGGACCGTGTTCAGCCTCCAGGTGGTGCGCCTGTGGGATCAAGATGCCGGTTGGGGATCGCAGCCCGCCTTGCTCCGAGGCTTGCCGGTGGCGGCGCTGGCGAGTGGTGCCGCCGGCGATCTGCTGGTGCTCTCCCTCTCCCCCGCCGACCTGGCTGCATCCAACCGCCTGGGCGTCATCATCACCCGCCTGGATGCCGGCGAAGCCCTCGACCCGCTTGGAGCCTACACACTGCTCGTAAAGCCCGGGAACTAGGCGCCCTGCCCTGTACCCCGCATCGCGCCCCGTTTTCCCCATCGCTGCTCCGGGCTTGCTCGGGATCGTTTTCTGGATTTCTGGAATTTTTCCTCCTCCTCCTCCTCCATCTCATCCTCCCCATGCATTTTTTTTGAATGATTAAAAGATGTGCACGGAGAGAGGTTGTAGGAGGAGGAGGAGTGATAAGGCTTTTCCAGATTCCTGGAACCAGGGTGCCCGGATCGGCGATCCGGGCTGCAGCCTGGCTCGATCTCAGAGCCATCCGATTGTGGAAGAGCACCGGCAAGGTCACCCGGGAAGGACACGATGAATGTACCGTCGTAAGCAGGGCGCCAGCGTAGAGCGTCCCGGTTTCTTAGGGCGGTCATGTGTCCGTACAGGGTAGAAGGACTATCACCGGTGATTTCACACATCTGCTGCATCGATAGAACCGGCGTCTCCTGGCGGCCCCAGGCCAGGTCGCGCAGCTGGACCCAGGTTTGAAATACGCCGCCAGAGATTTCCCGGTCGAAAATGATAGCGGTCGGGATGAAAATACCTCGCGGGGGCAAGAGCGGGCGTGACATGGCCAATAGGTCCTATGCATATTATACATAGAACATGCGTTCTGTCAATGGGTCTATCTGGTCATCGGACAAAAGTTCGGACATCTTTAATGTCATTGCGAGCCGCAAGTGCTCTTCTTGCGGCGTGGCAATCTCCGCCATTGAGGGATTGCTTCGCATGGCGATGCTGCGCATCGCACACCGCTCGCAATGACCGCCTGGAGATACATCGATCCGAAATACAGCCTGGCATGTCACCCTGAGCTGCTGAACTTCGCAGCGAAGAGTCTCATTCAAGCCACACAACCCGGTAATTTCACAAGGACTTTTTAGCCCTCCCACAATGCTTATTATGTTTACTGCTGGTCTATTTCGACTAAAATACTAACGAAGGTAAAACCGGAACGAAAGGCCTTTCGATCTCGCCACAGGTGAATTCGATGAGACATCCACTGAAGTTCATCCTTTGGATTTTGCCGGTAATAGGATTTGTATTGGGGTATGCCTGCGCCTATGTGTTTTTTCATGGATTATTAGAAATCTGGCATTTTGTTGGCCAACCGGGCGAGAACATCGTGCGCATCCTTGGAATTAGAGATGCTCGTAAATTGCTCGTTGCGACTGAAACCGGCAAAATTTTCTCATTCGGATTCGCTGACGGGGAAGAAGTATTGCTCCCACCCCAACCGGCATGGGAAAGAGAAGAGCATGATACGGTCGATCCGGTTCATCGCCTCGAGTATTACGGGGCAGATTTTTTCACTTTATCCGCATCATCCGTATAATCCGTGTCCCCCCTCCTGATTACCAGAATTATTCGTTTCCCTTCGTCTCCATTCGTCCCCAAAACGGATCGCCGCCTCCCTACTCTTGCATTCCTCCGCGTGGCTCTTCTCCCTCATTCCCTGATTATCCCCCTACTTTATTAATGAAGAACCTCCTATCATCCTGATCCCTAATTCCTGATTCCAAATTACCGTTTTTTTCGTTCCTTTCGTTCCCCTTCGTTCCCAAAACGAAGGTAACCCTCCCTGATTGCCCAAATGCTCGATTATTCAACCCCTACACATGCGTTCTTCATTAATAAATCCTTTCCTCCCCCTCCTAATTACCTGATTCCTAATTCCTGATTACCCTCCTCCCATTCGTTCCTCATTTTTTCACCCTCGCGATCGTCCGTCTTGCGCCTCGCCACTTCCGGCTCTCAATTCTCTCTTCTCGCTGCCAAAAGAGCTTCGCGCTTGTCCTGAGCGCAGTCGAAGGGAACTTTTGTGTTTCTACACCTTGCTACCTGACAGTTTCGGCAAGGACCACTATTGGACACGGATGCCGCAGACACACGATAACGGATAAATCTAACGTAACATTTGTGTATTACCCTGGAAAAAACGAAAAAATCCGTGTCGATCTGCGAAAATCCGTGTACAAATGATCTACGCGGAGGTGCCGTGCCGAAGGCATTCGGCATTTGGCGGAGTCTCTGCGCTGAAACCTCCCGGACGCCCTTCGCGGTACAATCTTTGTTGGGTTTCGCTGATGTACTATTAAGGATAGGGACGTGGTCGATGCGCTCAACCCAACCTTGTATAGAATATTCCCAAGGAACGGGTAACC
>CAZGIX010000194.1:0-9329 GCA_964525785.1 uncultured Anaerolineaceae bacterium | reverse complement strand
GTGCCTCTCCCGACCGCTAACATGCTCATGGCAGCTGATCCCAGTCCAGCCGCTTGAGCCATTGCCAGACCGTTCAGGATCTCATTGGCGGTCCCATCGCCGCCCACGCCAGCGACCACCTCGTATCCGTCCTGCACAGCTTTCTGCGCCAGCTCTGCTGCGTGCCACGGCCTCTCGGTGACCGCAATATCGTAGCTGGCGGCCTGCTTGTTCATATATGCTTGGATATAGGGGATAGCGGCTGAACCCGCGCCCCGACCTGAGATAGGATTGACGATGAGCTTAATACGGGGAGTGGGTGATGGGTTCATCTGCCTAGAGTTTACTACGAGATCACGAATTTTACACCCCCATTTATCCTCACCCGGCAGTTCCGGCTATCTTGGCTTGAACAGCTTGCTCTCCGTGCCAGCCTGCGGGGCATGCTCGGGCAGCATGAATGTGAAATTGCTGCCTTTGCCTTCCACGCTCTCCACCCAGATATCTCCGCCGTGCAGCTTGACCATCACCCGCGCTACCGATAATCCCAGGCCCATCCCGCCGTGGCGGCGGGTGTTGTGCGCCTCCACCTGGTAGAAGCGCTCGAAGATATGCGCCTGGTCACGCGCCGGGATGCCTATCCCGTTGTCGATCACAGAGATTTTGACATACCCAGGCAGCTTTTCCGCCCGCACCAGCACAAGCCCGCCTGCATCGGTAAATGCCAGGGCGTTGCGGACCAGGTTTTCCAGGATGATCACGATCTTCTCAGCATCGCCCTCCACGATGAGCGCTGCCGGCGGCAGATCACAGCGCAGGTGTACGCCTCTCTGCTCGGCTTCTGCCTGGAAGCCCTCTGTTACCTCGCCGATCACCTTATCCAACCCCACGTTGCGGCGCTTCAGGCGTGTCTTGCCACCTTCCTCCGACTCGAGGCTGGCAATATCGTCAAGGACTTCTTTCAGGCGCATACCGCCTTTGACAATCGCCTCCAGGTGGCGTTGGTACTGGGGCTGGGGCAGCAGGTCCTGTAGGTACGTGGCGTGCCCCAGGACCAGGCCCAGCGGCGTGCGCAGCTCGTGGGCGGCAATGGCGATGAAATCGCTCTTCTTCTGCTCCAGGTCGCTCATATCCTGGAAGGTGGTAGAGGCTTCGTCGAACAGCAGCGTGTTGAAGATGGCATTGGCTGCCAGGGCCCCCAGGGTTTCGAGTGTATCCACGTCTTCCTGAGTGAAGCCCTCCGGCGAGGATTTGTTGACTGCCTCGATCACCCCCATGGCTTCTCCTCGGAAGATCAACGGCGCCGCAAGCAGGGTGCGAGTCTGGAAGAACATCTCCTTATCCACCACCCCGAAGATGCGCCCGTCTCGCCCGGCGTCATTGACAATCACCGGTGCTCGCTGCCGGAATGCCTCGCCTGCCACGCTGCCCTCCGCTGGCACGCGCAGCCGCCGCAAACGCTGTCGCTGGGGAGCCGGCCCGGCGACGAACTTGAGCAGCCCGCTCTCTTCCTCGTATAAAAGGATCGAGCTGGCCTCGCTGCCGGTCAGCTCACATGCGCCATCTACCAGGGTTTGCAGGTAATCCTCTAACTCCAGTCCGGCGTTCAGTTGGCGTGCGAGCCCCAGCAGGCGTTCCAGCTTGCGTTGCGTCACTCCAGTCTCCTCGCCATCCCCAGCGTATCCTGTTTTTGAGTTGCAAGTTGCGGGCCGAGTCGCCCTTCCTCACGCCTCTTAACTGCCTAAAATTATAGCATAATATATTGTGGCATTCGAGCGTATCGCAACACCCTGCCCCGCTGCCCCCTCCCCTTATCACTTCTCCCGTCTCGATTCTCGACTCTCAACTCTCGATTCACTTTTCTCTTTCCCCCAATTACCCAGTTGCCTTATTACCCATTTACCTTCTTACCACTCTCCCTCACTCTAGATTACAATATACCCATACGCATCTACACTCAAGGAGAAACATATGGCAGATAAACCCAAAGTGCGCGTCGCCATCATTGGAGTTGGAAACTGCGCCTCCTCTCTGGTTCAGGGCGTTACCTATTACCGTAATGCCCGGGATAAAGACACCGTTCCGGGATTGATGCACGTAAATTTAGGGGGTTATCACGTTCGTGATATCCAATTCACCGCTGCCTTCGACGTGGTGGACACCAAGGTCGGCCTGGACCTGTCTGAGGCGATCTTCGCCTTCCCCAACAATACGATCAAATTCACCGACGTGCCTAGTTTGGATGTGCCTGTACATCGCGGCATGACCCACGATGGGATCGGCAAGTACCTCGGCCAGATCTTAAAGAAAGCCCCCGGGCCTACGGCTGATATCGTTGGCATCCTGAAAAGCACACAGACCGATGTCGTTGTCAGCTTTCTCCCGGTAGGCTCTGAGATGGCGACCAAGTGGTATGTCGAACAGGTGCTGGATGCCGGCTGCGCCTTCGTCAATGCCATCCCTGTTTTCATTGCCAGTTCGGAATATTGGGCCGGGCGCTTCCGCGAGCGAGGCCTGCCCATCATTGGCGATGATATCAAGAGCCAGGTCGGCGCTACGATAGTCCACCGCGTCCTGACCAGCCTGTTCGTCGACCGCGGCGTCCGGCTGGACCGCACCTACCAGCTGAATTTCGGCGGCAACACCGATTTCCTCAACATGCTCGAGCGCGAGCGCCTGGAATCCAAGAAGATTTCCAAGACCGGCGCTGTCACCAGTATGCTGCCCTATGAGCTCCCCCAGGGCGATGTGCACGTTGGCCCCAGCGACCATGTGCCGTGGCTGACCGACCGCAAGTGGTGTTACATTCGCATGGAAGGCACCACCTTTGGGGATGTGCCCCTCAACCTGGAAGCCAAGCTTGAAGTTTGGGATTCGCCCAATTCTGCCGGTGTGATAATTGATGCCGTGCGCTGCGCCAAGCTGGCTCTGGATCGTAATATGTCCGGTCCGCTGCTGGCACCGTCCTCCTACTTCATGAAGACGCCTCCCAAGCAGTTCAAGGATGAGCTCGCCCACGAGATGACCGAAGCCTTCATCCGTGGTGAAGAAGGGAAAACTTAACGCAACGACGCAGAGATGCAAAGACGCAAAGTTGTAAATTAAACACAAATCGGACCAAATGTAGAAAAACCCTGCTTCTCTGCGCCTTGGCACCTATGGGGTAATCTTTTTATATCTGAAGCTCTGCGTCTCAGCGCCTTCGCGTCTCTGCGTTGAATCTATTATGAAATCCATGCGTCTAATACAGCCAGGCCCGCTGCAGGCCGACAGCCTGAAGCTAGTTGACCTGCCTCTCCCCCAGCCTGGGGAGGGGCAGGTGCGCCTGCGCGTGCGTATGTGCGGCGTCTGCCATACCGACCTGCACACCGTGGAAGGCGATATCCACCCACCGCACCTGCCGCTTACACCCGGTCATCAGGTGGTCGGCATCGTGGAAGCCCTCGGGTCGGTAGTATCAGGCATCCACCTGGGAGACAGGGTGGGCGTGCCCTGGCTGCACCAGGCCTGTGGGGAGTGCCAGTTCTGCCGGCGTGGGCTCGAGAACCTGTGCCCTAATGCCCAATTCACCGGGTTTCACGTCGATGGCGGCTATGCTGAGTTCATGCTAGCCCAGGCTGGCTACGTGCTGCCCCTCCCGGCTGCCATTCCCGATGAGCAGGCCGCTCCGCTGCTGTGCGCCGGGATCATTGGCTACCGCTCGCTGCGCCAGGCCGATCTTCAGCCCGGTGAGCGGCTGGGATTGTTCGGTTTTGGTGCCAGCGCCCACCTGGCAATCCAGCTTGCCCGCTTCTGGTCCTGTGAAGCGTATGTCTTCACCCGATCCACCGAGCACCAGCGCCATGCCCTGGAATTTGGTGCAGAGTGGGCCGGCACGGCTGCCGACGAACCACCCCAGCCACTCGATCGTGCCGTGATCTTTGCACCAGCTGGCTACCTGGTGCCGCGTGCCCTGGAGCTGCTGCGTCCGGGCGGCACCCTGGCAATCAACGCCATCCACATGTCGCCTATCCCTGAGATGCCCTATCGCCTGCTGTACGGCGAGCGCACCCTGCGCTCGGTTGCCAATGCCACCTACCGGGACGGCGTCGAGTTCCTCGTCCTGGCAGCTCGTATTTCAATCCACGCCGACATCAGCCTGTACCCCCTGGAGAGCGCCTGCCAGGCCCTGGACGACCTCAAGCACAGCTGCATCAACGGCGAAGCGGTCCTGGTTGTATAGGGTTGGAGATTACCGTGTAATGAAAACGAGTGGTCTCAGTGGTCTCCGTGTTCTCTGTGGTTGAATCCTCAATGGTATAATACGGCATTATTTACGGGTTATCCTCAATAGCTCAAAGGATTACCGGTACCTCCGCAACGGTATTCTTCTCAGGAGAGAACGCTATGTCAGGACATTCGCATTGGGCGACTATTCGCCGTAAAAAAGGTGCCGCCGATGCCAGGCGCGGGCAGCTCTTCACCCGCCTGGCGCGTGAGATTGTTATCGCCGCTCGAGAAGGCGGAGGCGACCCGGCTAGCAACATGCGCCTGCAGTTCGCCGTGGATAAGGCACGCGCCAACAATATGCCCAAAGACGGCATTGAGCGCGCCATCAAGCGCGGTACCGGTGAAGATAAAGAAGGCGAGCTGTACGAAGTCAGCTACGAAGGCTACGGCCCGCACGGCATCGCCTTGATCATCTCATGCGTCACCGATAATAAGAACCGCTCGGTAGCGGAGATCCGCCATGTATTGAATAAAGCTGGCGGCAGCATGGCGGAGGCCGGGGCGGTGGCCTGGCAGTTTAGACGTGCGGCTTATTTTTCTGTCCCTGCCGATGGTCTTGACACCGATAAAGTCTTCGAGCTGGCGGTTGAAGCCGGCGCCGATGACGTCATCATTGACGAGGAGAGCGTGGAGATCATTGCTCCGGTCGAGAGCTTTAAAGCTATCGGCGATGCCCTAAAAGGCGCCCGTATACGCCCTGATGAGGCCGAGCTGCGTTTCATGCCCAACAATGAGACCGAGCTGGACGTCAATGATACCCTTCAGGTAATACGACTGGTAGAAGCGCTCGAAGATCTGGACGATGTCCAGGATGTATTTTCCACCCTGAGCATCTCCGTAGAGGCCCTGGCTCAGCTCGAAGCCGCCTGATCACGGTTCATTCTATTCTCGGTTTCTCCATTCCATGCTTGTCATTGGCATCGACCCGGGTACGGCAACCACCGGTTATGGGTTGCTGCGGGAGCTCCCAGATGGCAGCTTGCAGCCGGTGACATACGGCGCCATCCTGACCTCTCCCAACTTACCCTTGAGCGAGCGCTTGCTCGATCTGCACAAACAACTAACCGATCTTCTCCTTCTCCACCGTCCGGAATCCGCTGCGGTGGAGAAGTTATTTTTTCAGCGCAATGTGCGCACCGCCCTCAGCGTCGGTCAGGCGCGCGGGGTGATCTTGCTGACGCTTGCCGAGCACGGCTTATCCGTTGCAGAATACACGCCTCTGGAAGTCAAGCAGGCGGTGGTAGGCTACGGCGCAGCCGAGAAGCGCCAGGTGCAGCAGATGGTGCGCACCCTGCTTGCCCTCGACGACATCCCACGCCCGGATGATGCGGCAGACGCTCTGGCAATCGCCATCTGCCACCTGCATTCTACCCGTTTGATGAATTTAATCTAATCCGGCAGCAGCTTAGCCCGGTCGATCAGCTCGTCCAGGTTATCCGGCTCCTGGTCGGACTTGGGGATATAGCCGACGAACACGTTTGGATTGCCCACCAGGTCGCTTAGCCGGCGCACCACCAATCCGATCTGCCCGGTTTCGAAGGTCAGCACCACCTTGCCATCGATCATTTCCTCCACGCTCACTACGGTGGCTTCGTGCGTCCAGCGCAGATACTGCTTGACGAATCCGCCGTTGATGCGCAAATCTTCGCGGATGGCTTCGATCTCTTTCTCCGAGCGTCCCTTCTGGCGCAGCTCGTGCAGGGTGGGCTTGCGCCGGTTGCGGATGAAACGGTTGCTCACCTGGTGGTAGCTCCATTCGGTCGTATTGGCCGTTTTCTCGCGTGGCATGCGCACGCCGCGGGGAAGTAAATTAAATCCGGGAAGCGGCTGCGCGATCTGCCAGGCGTTTGGCTCGCGATCCACCCAGTCCAGCCACAGGATGCTGGCGCCGCTAACGAAGTCTTTCTCCTCCGGTGCCTGGACCAGGTAAGCGCGTCGCGGGTCGTCCTCCTGCAGGTCCTTCGTCTTCTCCCGCCAGTTTAGATACCATTTGGGTTTGCTGGTCAATCCCGCCCCGGGGATCAGGCCGCGCAGGTGTTGGATGTGCTCTGCGATCTCGTTGCATACTGCGCGTGTGACGATCAGCTCCAGGGTCTCGCGGTGGTGCATGCGCCAGCCGGTGATATCTTTGTGCTCCCAGGTATCCAGGATCTCTCGCCAGCGCCGGTTCTCGTATTTCCAGCGCTCCGGCGATATGTTTTCCCAATCCTTATCCATCGTCCTTAAGCGCAGAGGTGTGTACTTGGTGATCTCCTGCCACACCCAATCCGGTATTTCACCTGCACTGGTGGGATGCGATTTGCGCAGCTTCTCCAGCCTGCCAACGAAGATCTTGTCCTCGTCCGGCAGGGCCTGGATTTCGCCGATCTCGCGTGCTACGTGGTACTCCAGCAGCGCCCGCCGCGGATTCCAGAAGCTGAGCTTGGCGATGAGCTGGTCGATAGCGCGGATCTTCTCGGGATTGGTCAGATCCTCGCGTTCTTCCTCTAGCTCGTGCACCGCCTGCTGGCACGCTTCTGTCACGCTGGCCTCATCCATGGATTGGATCTCGATCCGCGCGAACTCTCGATCGAGCAGCTCCAGGAGGAACTTCGGATCTGCCCACGAAGCGTGTGCGCTGCGGTAGCGCATCCCGGAGAAGTGCACCACCATATAAAGCAGCCATTTCTCGAAACGCTCTGGCTGCTGGTCGAAGCGCTCCAGCACCCGCCGAATCAGCTCGGTGTGATCCAGGTTCCCCAGCTCTTTCTGGTAGCTGAGCACTTCCCAGCGCACCGCGTCCTGTACGCTGACCCCGCCTCCTGCATCCAGCTTGGGCAGCTGCTCTTGCTGCTTGAACAGGTTGCGCAGATTGCGCGCTGCTTCGAGCTCTCCTGCCAGTTTGGCAATGGGCTCGTCCAGCTCGCGGGCGCGTTCGATCCAGATGTTGCGGCGCGTATCCTCCTCGGCGTACCAGTCGACGCGTTTGAGCAGAGCCGTCTGCCGGGATTGCATCTCCGCATGCCGGTCGGTCAGCATATCGATCTGACGGTCAAGGTAATAGGTGTGCTTGAAGCGCAGGCTCTTCTCGTCTGTCCCTGTAATGGCTGCAAACCACTTGTCGGTCTGCCCTTTCACCTCGATCGCCTGCCTGAGCTCGCTTTCCAGGCGTTCGTGCTCATTGCGCAGCGCCTGGGCCAGACTGTTCATTTTATCCTGCAGGGTAGAGTCGGGCTGCCCATTTCCTTTGGCCTTCTGCCACAGGTCAATCTCGTGGTAAACGCGCAGAAAATCCCGCAGCTTCTCTTTACGGAATGGGTAGATCGAATCGCGCAGCACTGGATTCTGCCATTGGAAGAATATCTTTGGATTTGAGTCCACCCCCGCCTCCTTGGTGAACATAAGAGTATTGTTAATATACTGGATATATTATATCTTTAATATTGACAACGGTCGAATTATCTGATATCATTTCAATATCAAATGATTTAAGTTGTAACGATTATGCCAACACATTACGCTGGAACCCGCAAAGAAGTGCTTGCCCTGGATACATTCATCAAGCTGACACGTGCCGCCGATTCGGTCCTCAACCGCCTGGCGCACTATCACACCCAGGGCGGGCTGTCTCCCAGCCAGTTCGGCGTGCTGGAAACCCTCTATCACCTGGGTCCCATGTGCCAGAGTGAGATCGCTCACAAGCTGCTCAAGAGCGGCGGCAACATTACCCTGGTGATCGATAACCTCGAAAAGCGCAGCCTGGTCCGCCGCCAGCGCCATCCCGAAGATCGCCGCATGATAACGGTTTTGCTGACCAAAGCCGGGCAGGAGCTGATTGGCGAGATCTTCCCCGCCCACGTGGCCGCCATTGTCGAGGAGATGGGCGCACTCACCAGCTCCGAGCAAGAAGCTCTTGGCGCTTTGTGCCGAAAACTGGGTAAGAATCACCGGGCTTGATGGAGGAATTTTTTTGGGAAAATCCTTCAATATCGAAACATTTTAGATCAAACAATTAACCGAGCTTATATGACCACCGGGCCGCGCAAGCCTGTGGAAAATCAAAATATCTATAAAGGAGAACAACATGTCTTGGAATATTGACCCCGCTCACACACGAGCCAACTTTTCTGTCCGCCATATGATGATCACCTGGGTGCACGGCACCTTCGACAAGATCACTGGCGTTGTCGACTTCGACCCGCAGAATCCGGCCCAAAGCCGCTTAGAAATCCAGATCGCAGCCGACAGCGTCAACACCCGCGATCCTAAGCGCGATGGCCACCTCAAATCCCCCGATTTCTTCGATGCTGAGAAGTACCCCGTCCTGACCTTCCAGAGCAAACGCATCCAGGTCATCGACTCCAATCACGCCCGCCTCACCGGCGACCTGACCATCCGTGACATCACCCACACAGTGACCCTGGATGTCGAATACGCTGGCATGGTGAAAAGCCCGTGGGGCAGCACCGTGGCAGGCTTCACCGCTTCAACCAAGATCAACCGCAAAGACTGGGACCTGACCTGGAACGTAGCCCTGGAGACTGGCGGTATGCTGGTCGGCGATACCATCAATATCGACATCGAATTGGAGCTCGTCAAGCAGGAAGTCGCCGAAGCAGTCCCGGCTTAGCATCTATCTGATAATTGAATTAAAGAGGAGTTACGCAACACTCCCTATCGCTCACTAACTGCGTACGTCCTGTTTAATTTGTGATGTGGGGCTGTCCAAAAATATGGGCAGCCCCTTTCGCGTATAAAGCAGGAGGTGGATCCACCAAGACCAGAACAGGCCGCGCGTCTCGATCATGCCCTTGCCCAGGACCAGCAGGGTGCCCATTTTTGCGTAAGTTAGCTCCGTCCAGGCGATATCGGGCAGCGTGCTCACCAGGATCGTCAGCCTGCAGAGGGACCGTTTGGCAAAGGGAATGCAGGCTCATTGGGAATCGCCGTGATACCCGCCAGATATAGGGGGTATCGAAAGGATGTTCCCGAGTAAAATTAGCGGCAAAATTACTGGTAAGGAGCCAAGGAGAAGCCTATGCCCCGAGCACAAGTTACTGTACCTCTGGACATTCCCGATGTGCGGGTATTGAAGACGGAAA
>CAZGIX010000193.1:0-9379 GCA_964525785.1 uncultured Anaerolineaceae bacterium | reverse complement strand
TTGGTTATTCAGTTTTTAAAGTGCTGCGACTACCAGGTTACTGCAAAAGTCGAGAATGTATTGTCGAGGATATTTCACACGCCCTTCTATACTGGTTGGGTCGTTTCTGATAGATTTGGCATCCGGTTAGGAGAGGTGCGTGGTGATTGGGATCCCATCGTTACTACGGAAGAATTCAAGCGCGGCATCGATATCCTTCGAGAACACGACACGGAGAAGTCTCGCGTTCGAAGCTGTTTCTACCTACTGCGTGGCTTACTGTGGATCCAGAAGGATGGAAAAAATCATAAGATGTTTGGCTCTACACCGAGAGGACGCTCCCACAGCTACGCCTACTACATTACTCATGCAAAACCGGATGGCAAGAAAATCCACATCCCGTGTGAGAGAGTGGATACCCAGATACCTGCCTGGGTACAATCCATCCAGATCGACTCCAAGGATCTGCCAGCAATCCGGGAGGTTTACAGTACTCAGCTTATGAAAGTAACCCAGAACAATCGTGAGAACAGACTGAGAGAAATGAAACGCCAGCTCACGGGTCTCAGAGAAGAAGAAGCTCGGCTGGGGCGTCTCTATATCACAAATAAAATCAGCGAAGAGATTTATGAGCAGCTTCGCAAGGAATGGCAGATCAAATTTCGCAATATCGAGCTCAACATTGCTGATATTGAGCGGGAAGAAAGAATCCAGTTGGATGACCTGGAAGTAGCGCTGGCGTTAATGACCAAAATTTCTCACCTTTATTTGCGTCTCGAGGAGAAAGATCGTGCTCAACTCTTGCAGATTATTGCCAAGCGAATTATAGTTAATCCCGAGGGTGATATCATTGACCACGAACTGCGATCACCCTTCGCTTATCTTCATGGCATTGTGGTGAACTTTCCACAAATTGGATTAGACATGCACGGTTCGGAACAGCTCAGGATCGGGGCACCTGTAAAAACGAGACAATCATTGCAAAAAACAACAAAACTGTAATGAAATTTAACCGCGCAAAATAGAAAAATCCTGTAAACTAATAAAGTCAAACGACAGGGTGCCCCCCTCACCCTGTCGTTTGACTTTTAACCTGCTGCTTGTTTACTGGTCTGAGTCCTTCCGCCTCTGCATGCGGCGCGCGATGCGGGCGACCACCGGATCATCCACCACAGTGCCGCCCCGCACAGTTGCCCCCAGCACCAGTCCCGCGCTGATCAGTACAATATTCTTGATAATATACTGACCCTCCAGGGTCGGAACGTAAGGAAAGACCTGGAAAACCTCCTGAGGGAAAATGAAGGCAGGCGTAATGGTGCCCAACATCTGGATGAACAAAAGCAGCAATATGGCGCGCATAAAGATTCCGAAAATCAAGCCCAGGCCGATCAAGCTTTCCCAGACTGCAAGGACAAACACCGCGACATTAGTGGGTACAAAACCGAGGGTGAGCACGCTGATCGTGCGTGCAGCCAGGCTTTCAGCAGGGCTTAAACCCGGAAAGAACTTGAGCACACCGAACCAAAAAAAGACCACGCCCAGGCTGACACGCAGAAACAAAATCCCATAGCGCGCCATCCAGTTTGTGATGCGAGCATCTGTACGATTAAACCAAATCCGGAAGTTGTTAATGGACTCGCTCATGGCAGACCTCAAAATAGTATAGAAATCCAAGTATAACGGATAATAAAGGGCGTGGTGCGATCGACCGCACCACGCCCTTTTCGATCCAGGTGAAAATCAGGATGAGATGTTACGGGCAGAGCTGCAAGGATGTATCATCCACGTACATGGCGGTGGCGCCGCTCCATCCATCGTTATACACGCCGAACTGCAGGCGAATGGTGGTGCCGATCCAGTCAGATACATCGAAGGTGTGGTAGGTCCAGGTCTGGCTGTTCTTGCGCTGCCAGAGCAGCGTATCGATCCAGTTGCCGTAGCGGTCCAGGACCAGCACGTACTGCACATCATTGCCGGCTGCGGCCGAGCTGAGCAGCTCGGCAGTCGGCCTGTCTTCGGCCAGGGCGGTGGTCACCTCGCCGCTAATCGGGTATATCCACATACCGATGGTGGCAGTGTCCACGGTGAGGGCCATGCTCGAAACCTGGTAGGCATCCGAGTAGCTGTAGCGGTTGTGGGAGGCATTGACGATGCCATTGCGCATCGAGCGCGAGCCCGTGTGCGCCGCAGCGGTGGTGTAGCCCGCTGAGAAAGCCGTCACCGGGATGCCCCAGCCCGAATCGGCTTCGAAGGTGGTATTCAAGAAGCCCTCATTGCAGGTGCCGGGCGCGGGCGTGGGCTGCGGCTCAGCCGTCGGAGCTGGCGTTGGAGTCGGGCCGGGAGTGGCTCCGCCAGTGCAGATGTCCAATGTGGCGTCGTCCACATACATGGACGTGATGCCGCCCCCCCCGTCGTTGTATGTGCCGAACTGGATGCGCACGGACCTGCCTTTATATTCCGTAAGGTCGAAGGAGAGCTGCATCCAGGTGTTATAATTCCAGCGCTCCCACCAGAGCGTCTTGATCGTATTGCCCCATGGATCCAGCAGGAGCACATACTGCATGTCGGTCGCCAGGGCTTGCTCGCCGAAGGGCTCGCCCACCAACGGCTCGGCAGCCAGGGCGTCCACCGACGCCGCCTGCAGCCCGTTCATCGTTTGCGTGCTGTTGGGATAGATCCACATGTTCAGCGTGGCGCTGGTGGCATTCCTGGGTATCGTCGCCGTCTGCCAGCCATCTGAGAAGCTGTATATATTCTTGGCCTGATCCACAATGCCGGTGCGCAGCGACTGGGGCGCAGAGCGGCTCTGGGTATAGGAGTAGCGCGCCGTGAAAGCCGTCACCGGTATGCTCCAGCCGCGGTCGACCAGGGAGAAATCGCTGTTGATAAAAGCGTTGCTGCACGCGCCCTGAGCAGGCTCGGTCGGTGGCGTTGGCGCAGCGCCGGCATTGCACAGCTCCAGGGAGACATCGTCCACATACATAGATGTCACCCCACCGTAGCCGTCGTTGTAAGTGCCGGCCTGGATTTTTATCCATACATCTTGAGTGGCGCTGGCGTATTCACTTATGTTGAACTCATACAGACCCCACTGCTGCTCGTCGCTGCGCATCCACAGCAGAGTTTTCAGAAGTTTTCCAGTGTCAGGGTCGTATGGGTCACCCTCAGGATCCACCACCAGCACGTACTGACCATCGGTGCCCAGAGCCTCTGTATCCATCTCGAGCCCATTGGGCAAAGACGGCATCGCCAGGACACTGGTATCGCTGCTCATCGGGTAGAGCCACATGCGCAGGATGGCGTTGGTAGTTCCAGCCGGGATCTTGATTGGCTGGCGGGTGGACGAGTAGCTGTATTTATTGGCCGACGGATTGGTGACGCCGGTGCGCATGGCGCGTGTGCCGGTATGGGCGGCAGCTGTCGTATAGCCGGCTGTGTACTCGGTGGCCGGCTGCTGCCAGGACTGGTCGGTCTCAAAGCTGCCGTTGAGAACAAAATCGGGGCACTGCTGATAAGCATTGAAGTTCAGCGGAGCGCTTCCAACGGGCGGCTTGAGCTGGGCCACTGAAGGCGAGAAGACCAGCCCATCTTTGCTGGGCGCCAGGGCACCATCACCTGGCAAGCCGCTGATCGTGTAGTTCCCGCCAGCGTCGGTCACAACACTGCGGCCGCGCTGGTCGACGACCTTGACGTCCGTAACTGGCTGTCCCTGGCTGTTGGTCACCTTCCCGCTGACAGTGTAGCCAGGATCATACACCAGAATCGGCATGAACACTTTCACGCCTGGATCTTCTGGGGTATCCTGAAAAACAGGCCCCCTGTTAGCTGCCCCCTGGACCGAAGCGCCAGGACTGATCGCCACACTCGACAGGAGCAAGGCAAAGACAAAAAAGATCTGTATAAAACGCCTCATGGCTGACCTCCAATCATATTCAATTGAACAGGGCAATTAATCGACTCTTAATCTACGTTATTTATAGCACAATTTCAAAAAAAAGAAATAGGTGCAAGAATTAAGCCTATCGGCTTTGTCAGGCACAATTTGCCTCCATGCTATAATCAAATCTCATACCCTTATGTGCTCCAAACGAGCTACTTCCCCGCTCATTTCTGTGCTGATACCATGCTATAACGCCGCGGAGACACTGCCCGAAGCTTTAGACAGCCTGAGGGACCAGACTCTGGCTGAGTATGAGATCGTAGCCATCGACGATGGCTCCAGCGACGCCACTCTGCCGTTACTGCAGGAGAGAGCGCGCACCGATGCACGCCTGAGAGTGCACACCCAGGCCCACGCCGGGATCATCGCTGCGCTGAACAAGGGGCTCACCCTGTGCCGGGCGGGATATATCGCGCGCATGGACACCGACGATTACAGCTATCCAGAGCGGCTGGAGCGGCAGGTCGAATACCTTCAAAATCACCCGGAAACTGCCGTGGTCGGCTGCCTGGTCGAGGGATACCCGAGCCAGCAGGTGCGCCAGGGTTTTCGCATCTATATCAGCTGGATGAACTCGCTGGTCAGCGACGATGACATCCGCCGCGAGATCTTTATTGAGAGCCCTTTTGCCCATCCGAGTGTCGCTTACCGGCGGGAGTGGATTGAATCTGCTGGCGGCTACCAGGAGCATGGCTGGGCAGAAGACTACGACCTGTGGCTGCGGCTATACCTGGCAGGAGCGGGATTCGCCAAGCTGCCGCAAGTGCTTCTAAAATGGCGCGAGCACCCTCAGCGCCTGACGCGCACCGACAGCCGATACGCACTGGAGAATTTTATCCGTGCCAAGGCGCACTACCTGGCAAGCGGACCGCTGCGCGGGCGCGATGCAGTGCTGATCTGGGGAGCCGGGATGATCGGCCGCCGCTTGAGCAAGCACCTGCTCCGGCAGGAGGCACCCCTGGCGGCATTTATCGATGTCGATCCGGCCAAAATCGGAAGCACCCGCCGCGGCTTCCCCATCCTCTCGCCGGATGACCTGCCGGACTGGTGGAAGCGTTATGCCAGGCCGGTCGTCCTGGCGGCAGTGGGTGCTCGCGGGGCACGGCAGCTCATCCGCCAGCGCGTGGAAAACCTGGGGCTGCGCGAAGGGCAGGACTGGTGGGGTGTAGCGTAAATAGATCAAGAGGAGCTGGCATGGACTTGACCGAAATCATCCAACCCGGCATGGGTAGGGAAGAGATATCCATTGTAGAAGAAGAGCACACTGCCGCACACGTCGGCAGCGGATCGCTGCGCGTGCTGGCAACGCCCTGGATGATCGCTTTCATGGAGCGCGCCGCACGCGTGTTCCTTGGCGAGCACCTGCCGCAGGGCTATTCCAGTGTGGGCGTACACGTGGATGTTCATCACCTGGCCCCATCGCCCGTCGGCAGCCGGATCAAGGCCAGGGCCGAAGTGGTTTCAATCGAAGGATCGCGTGTCAACTTCAATGTGGAGGCGTGGGATGGGAGCGGTAAAATCGGCGGCGGGCGCCACCAGCGGGTGGTAATCGACAAAGCCCGCTTCCTTCGCCGCGTGGCAGACAGGAGTAGGGCTGACCAAACAGGGACAACTTCCGGATGATCAGAGTCCTGTATGACGGCTGGCCCCTGGTCCGCCAGCCCAACAGCCCAGGAGGCCTGCACCTGATCACCCTGCTCCAACAGCAGCATGCGGAGGTCCGGGCTGTCGTTGCCTTGCCAGAGCAGCCGCCCGCCTGGCTACCGGAGGGAGTTGTCGCGCAGGTGCTCCCCACGGCAAACAGCCTGCGCGCCCGGCTGGGCTGGGAGCAGCGCAGCTTGCCCAGACTGGCAGCAGACAACCAAGCTGACCTGCTGCACCTGACCACCTCCCACCCGCCCATCTTCGGAGCGCGGCGCAGCGTGCTCAGCCCGGCAGAGTTCCCCGCTCAGCCTGGGGAACACAGGACCGGTTTTGACGACCGCCTGCGCACAGCCGTTTCGAGCGGAGGGATGTCGCGGCTGCGAGGTCTTTTCTGGCCCAGCGACCTGGCTGCTCAGTCGCCGCAAGACATGAGCGCCCCAATCTTCTACCTGCCTCCGGAACCATCCCTGCACGGCAGCCCGGATGCCCACCTGGACCTGCCCGAGACCTATCTGCTCTATCAAGGTCCGGCAGACTACGCCTCGCTGCGCAGACTGCTGGATGCCTGGAGCTGGGCTGCTGGTTCGATCGGAGATTACTACCCACTGCTCCTGCTCGGCCTGGACGCAGTAGAGCGCCAGCATCTGGAGCAGCTCCTGCCATCGTATAACCTCGGCGGCACCCTGCGCACTCTGCCTGCCATGCTCCCCAGCGACATCCCGGCCCTCTTCCAGGGCTGTACAGCGGTATTCCACCCTGCCCCGCTGGCGATCTGGGGTGGGAGCGTTCGGCTGGCGCTGCGATATGGGAAGCCACTGGTGGCCGCAGATGGTCCCCTGGCAGATGCGCTGCTGGGTCGCGCAGCTTACCTGGCTCCGCAGGATGATCTACGCGCCCTGGGAGCAGGCATAATTACTGTGGTCGTCGAGGAGAATATGGCAGGTGAGCTTGCTCAGGCAGGCAGGGAGCGCGCCGCGACCTGGGAGCAAAGCAGCTTTAAAGAGAGTTTGTACGCCGCCTACCAGGCAGTAATGCAATCCAGCTAGAGGAATTACTTGCCTTTCATCAGGCGCGTGCCGAAAACAGCCAGTGCCGCTCCCGCCAGCAAGAACAGCCCGCCGACGAAACCCAGGAGCAGCGAGCGCCCACCGCTCGCCTGGGATGGCTCTTCCAGCTCAGTGGCAGTATTCGCCTGCGCCCCAAAGCCCAGGTGGGCTTCATCACCCGAGTTCAACTGCAGGGCAAAGCTAGTGGCTGTAGTGGGATTGTAGCCTTCGGGCACAGCCACGGTAACAGCATATTCTCCCTCTTGCAGATTCTCAAAGCAGTTCGGCTCTTCGGTAGAGCCCGTTTCGGCAGTCAGTGAGACGGTCCCGGAACGATTATTGACGCTGATCGCACCGCCCGGTAAAGACAGCTCTTCCTCCTGGCGGATTGAATCCCCATTGATGTCATTGTAGAGCATGACGCACAGCATGCCGGCGCCCTGTTTAGGAGTGGGAGTCGGCAGGACCGGCGTGGGTGTAGGGCTGGGACCCGGAGTGGGAGTGACGACGGAAGGTCCGCCCAACCCCAGCAGCATCTCCTGCCCAACCACAATATTGTCGCCTGTCAGGTTGTTCAACCCGCGCAGCTCATCCAGGGGAATACCCGCGACAAGCGAGATGCGCAGCAGTGTGTCGCCAGGCTGCACCTTGTAGAGTATGCGTCCATCTGGCCCCGGAGTGGGCGTCGGAAATGGAGTCATTTGGAGCAGCGGGGCTGCCAGGCCAGGACGATTGAAAAACAATCCTATATACACTACGACTACCAGCAGAACGAAAGCAGCCAGTATTTTTTGATGTCGAATAGGCATGACGATGCGATTATATCATCTCAAAATCCGCCACATTCAGCCGCGGAGGGGGTAATCTTGGGTGAGCAAATACTCCCGCTACTAGGGGAAAGCGGAGATGTAACGGAGGGGTCGTTTCAGCGAATGCGCTTGCGCAGAAAGTACAGCAGAACCAACGCCATCAAGTTGAACAGAACCGCGGCTGCGACGCTGGTCAGCATGCCGGGTACAGACGGGTGGGCTTGCCCCCAGGTATATAAGGGTGTCGCCAGCATGGCGCCCAGGGCGCGGCCAAGCGAGTGCGCGGCAACGCCGGCAGCCATCAACGTCGCTCGAGCCGAGGGCATGATCTCGGTCATCAAAGGGATGATGCTGACGATGGTGAACTCGAAGGTGATATAGAAAAGGAACAGACCCACCAGCGCGCCGGTCAGGTTTGCCCCCAGGAAGGGCAGCGCCAGCGCCGCCAGGCTGTTAAGCAACAGGCCTAACCCCACAGCAACGGTCTTGCCCAGGCGGTCGGTCAATCCCACCGAAAGGGTCTCTCCGCTCAGCTCGGACAGGCCGATCACCGCTGCAGCCGCTCCCAGTGCCGCGATCTTCAGCCCAAAGGAATCCTCCATCCACACACCAAACACCAGGTTGACCACTTCATTCGCCACGCTGATGAGCAAACCGACCGAGAGCGCCAGGAGTGCCGGGCTATAGGAAAGCAGAGCGCGCAGATTAGCCCAGAATTTTGGCGCTACAGGATCTGGAGCCGGGTCTTTCGGCAGCATCCACATCAGGAGCAAGAATGCTATCACTCCCAGGAGGGCAAGCAGGGGGAACGGCGCGATCCAGCCGCCCCTGGCGATCAGGAAACCCATCAATGGGATACCGACGATAAAACTTATCGACCAGCCGTACTCGGTGATCGCAATTACCCGGCCGCGCCGCTCGTAGGGCACCCGGTCGCCCAGATAGGCCTGCATGGAAGGGTCGAATACATACTTGCCCAGCATCGTCAGGACCAGGGCCAACACGAAAACCGGAAAAGTGGGCAAAAAAACCACCACCGCTGTCCCCAGGACGAAGAACCCCAGGCCTAGCAGCATGCCCAGCTTCCTGCCGCGCTGGTCGGCAATAGCAGCTAGAAACGGACCTACTGCTCCCACCAGGGAACGCACCGTGACTGCCAAGGCCACAGCAGACAGGTCCACCCCCAGGCCGCGGCTGAAGACCGCCAGGAAGGGATAGACCATACGGTGCATGGTGTTCATCACCAGGCGGGTGACGGTGAATATCGGGACCTGAAAACGGAGCGATTGCTTCAAGGAGAGGTTATGATCAGGCGCTTTGATGCTCGAATTGGAACAG
The DNA here is from genome assembly GCA_964525785.1 of uncultured Anaerolineaceae bacterium. Lineage (GTDB taxonomy): Bacteria > Chloroflexota > Anaerolineae > Anaerolineales > UBA4823 > JAQBDA01. The sequence continues at coordinate 623 of CAZGIX010000193.1, read as the reverse complement.
CCAACGGGCAAACAGACCGGCTGCCGACAGGACCAGGATGAGCAACCCACCAAAGAAGATCTGGATGCGCCAGGCATCGGACGAGAGGATCGGCGCAGGTGGATGCATGACATTCTCGGTCCTCGCCAGGGCGAATAGGAGGGCGATAAAGTAAACCACATTGGCGGCTGAAGCCCAGGCTGGATCTTCTACCAGGGTCACGCCGACCTGCAGCAGAATCCCACCCAATGCAAAGATCAGCGCCAGGCGCCAGCGCGGCTCAGCCAGGTACAAGCCGTTCCAATTGGTCTGCATAGCCCACATGGAGACGGGCAGATAGGTGATCCAGAAGAACAGCCCGGTGCGGCCGATCGCCCGCGACCAGCGCTGGATGTTCTCACTGCGCAGGAGCAGGCCAAGAAAGCCCACCAGCGCGGCGGCAAGGAAAGATCCCAGCGCTGCCCATACCCAGGCGCCGTGCAGATAAACCACGCGCACATTGGTTCCTAATGTGGGTTCAGCCGGTCCCAGAAGTACAAAGCCTGCCGCCCCTACTAGCGCCAGGCAAAACCAGAGGAAGGGAGATTTTCTCACAGGGTGGAATTGTACCCCAACTTCGAAGTTGAGTTTGGCTAATCCTTTTA
>CAZGIX010000192.1:0-9408 GCA_964525785.1 uncultured Anaerolineaceae bacterium | reverse complement strand
AGAATCATTTGTTTTTTCATTCGATTAACCTCATTTCAGGGTTGGAAAAATCAGCGCGGGTTCACGATGATTCGGGTGCGAAACCAACAGGAAGCCTGCCGGGTACAGGGTTTTAAAATTGCGTTCAGGCCCCGAATTTTGGTGGTCGTCATGCTGCCTCCTTGATGCCGATTTCGCGTCATCGCGGCGCTGTGATTGGGCGGGGATTCAGGCCAGGTACGCTTTGGCTTCTTCACCCGGATTGGGCAGACCCGCGATACGCCATGCCTGGCGCGGGGAACGGAACAGCTGATGCAGACAATCCGCGTCTAGGCCGTTGAGGTGACAAATATGGCTCAAGGCCGTGACCGCGCCGAATTTCTGGAATTCATCGCGCAAGGTCAGTAACAACTCCTGCTGTAACTCATCCATTTCACCCATGTCCTCGGAATGCGCGATGCGCTGCGCCAACGCGATATCCCATTGCCCAGGATCGATAAAGAAACCATCCTTATCAAAGAGGGAGTTCAGGTCTTCCACGGCGGTCCGGTTCATGTTCTTGTCCTGTGTGCAGGGCTGCTGATGTCAGCTCAAACCTGTCAATAAAATGTCGGTTACGCAGCAATATGGCCAATCGCAAGCGACAACTGAATAATGCGCATAACGTCGGTGATTGGCAGCGTAGTTTCGTCCGACTTCCGTGTCAGACATGTCTGAAAATGCGGAAACCAGGTTTTGTCCTGGCTGCAGAAGGTCAGGATGAAGTGGCTGTCAAAATATTAATGGGACTTTGCCCATTGCCTCTTGATCCATGACGAACGCCCGATGGTTTGCAATTGTGGGCGGCATGCTGCTCACGATGAGGGTGACCGCCCGCGCGGATGCGAATCGGCTCGCTGCATGACCTGATCGGCGCAATCCGGCAAGACCTGCCCAGACCGCGCGTTCGAATTCGTCAAACTGCAGATGCAGCAATACCGTCATCATTACTGGCGATTTCCAACGAATGGCAGTGTTGAAGCTGGCCGGTTGTTGGGATAACGGTTGGCTAACCGCACTCGATGGAAGGGAAACGAACCCGCAAGAAGCCTGAAATGAATCCTGCACAAGCGTTTTAAGACGTTTCCACGTTTGGCAATGTCAGCTTGTTGCCTTTACCGATTGCCATGGTCGGCTGCTGCCCACCGATATCGAAGATGAAGCTGAAATACTGATCCGGCCGCGCCGGGGTGCGCCAGCGACTGAATGGGAAACCCCAGTCCTCTGGCAATCAGGCGTTGAACACGTCGTATTCGATAGGTTTGAAGCTGTAGTTTTTTGACTGCTCGGCGGACCAGGCGGTCAGGCCAACGATCAAATCCATTTGCGCAACGAAATCCCCGTAGTCGCCCGCCTTGCTTGGGGGCGGCCTGACCGCGATTTCACCAGTTTCGCCGTTGACGTCAACGTTCATGAAGACATTGAAGGTGACTGGGATCTGGTCGGGTGTGATGCCGTAAGGCGCGAGTGTTTCTGCCAGGTTGCCGTGGCAGCCGCGGTGCGGATGTTCGTGGCCGTAGAGGATATGGAAGGTGTCGGCGGAACAGGGTGTCAACAGAAAGTCATGGCGTCGTGTACGATCCTCGCCGATCCGGAACATCGGCCTGCTGCGGTTGGAATACAGGAGGTCGCCGGTTGTCAGGAAGAGCCTGGACGCGTAGTCGAGCGTGCGCCCCGAGGACAGGTACTCCTGCGTGTCGTCGAGGTTGAACGCAATCAGGTCGGAGACCTGCTCGCCCCTCGGATCGATGACCCGCAGCCGCTAGCCGGCCATAAGTTCGAAGGCGACTCCGCAGCGCGGGGGGATTTCAGCGCGCATGAAACGGGCAGGTCCACTGGTCGTCTACTTCACGCCCGCTGTACTTAGCGGCATCTGAACTGTTGCCAAAAGCTTGGAGCATGGGGTTCGGTGTGCCTTCCAGTTGCGTGTCGCGCTTGATGATGGTGTCGCGTATCGTCAGCGACTTGCCGTCGCTGCGCAATCTTTCGAATTGATCGTGCAGATTGAATACCAGGACGGGGCGAATGAAACGTCGTGCGGCCCGGCTCGCCCGGGGATGCATACCCAAGAGATAGTAGCCCCGTCCGCCGACGCTGAAGCTGAAATTCGCAGACGCCGGGTCATTGCTCACCCTTGGGTCCCAGTAGTGGTGAATGTCATCGGCATAGTGCATTTTCTGGAGATAGCGCCACAGCGCCGACTCGAACGACAATTCCGTGAACGTAGCGGGGTGGCGAAACAAGACGACTACGCTCCGGAACAAGGCCGTGTCGCGATCGTACTCCTGGCTGAAACGCTGCAGGGAAGTCACCGTAGCAGCGGCTGGGCCGCTTAGCAAATCGTGCTCGATCTGATACACGATCTGTCCGCGGCTCAGTGCCGACTTTGCGCCGACGCAGGGGAATGAATCCGCAGTAATAAACTGCTCGAAGTGGTGGATCAGTGACTCATCAGGATATGCCAAGGCAGATGATTGCGCTGGATTTTGCATGACGGCCCTCCTTCCTTGAACAGTGGGCCAGCGCCCGTAGCACAGCAGGCAGGCTGGATCGATAGAATGGACCTCAAGCGTAGACCGGACCGCGACAGAGAAAAGTCATCCTCTGGCGATGCTGTGTGTAGGAAATGACTGAAGCACAGCGCCGGCACCCGGAGTGTTGCTCAGTTCTGTCCGGACCTGTACGAATCAACGAAACCCGATCGCGGCGTCTTGGTGACATGCTGGACTCCGTCGACGGCGTTGGATATCGGATACGCAGCTACCCGTCGGACACGTCTGGAAAATTTTAAGATTTCTCTTACGTTAATCAGCTGATGTCGTGACAGATTCGGTTTCCCGCACGCGCACAATTTCTCACGCAGGCTGGTGAACAGAGTTGAATCCGCCAAGCATCCGAACCGATGTCTGGCGTGCTTATCCGCCGCAGGGTGGTTGCGGTCGTTTGCGTAAATTAGTGGACTACACTGGGTTCCTTTAGAGTTGAAAGTCACAGTGGACGGTATTCCTCCGCGTCTAACGAGAGTATCTGGCGCATTCTGATGCCGACAATTCCCTACTGCTGCATGCACGCAGTACGGAATTTTTCGATATGGATTGGCACGAGATTTTTGTCCCTACGATTGACCTCACTGAGATTTTCTGCGCGGTACGATCATCTATCTGTTTATGTTTTTTCTGCTGCGTTTGTTGCGGCGCGAAGGTGGACAAATTGGCATTGCCGATGTGCTCGTCGTGGTGCTGGTTGCCGACGCGTCGCAAAACGCAATGGCGAGTGATTACAAGTCGATTACCGAAGGCATCGTACTGGTGGCGACAATAGCCTTCTGGGATTATTTTCTCGACTGGCTGGGCTATCCTCGCCATTGGTACAACGCCTGTTGCGCTTCGCTCCATTGTTGTTGATCAAGGATGGGCTAATCCAGCGGCGCAATCTGCGGCAGGAAATGATCAGCGTCGAAGAGCTGATGAGCCAGCTGCGCGAACAGGGCATCGATGCTGTAAGCAGGGTGAAAAGATGTTATCTGGAAGGCGATGGCCGCATCAGCGTGATTGAGCTCGATTCTGCAAAATCGTTGTCCTGAAAAGTCATCAAAGCCGAGTCAGAGTTGCAAACGCAACAGCACTGATCTGTGCTCGAGCAGTTTTTCGGTCCATGGACGGCGTACTCAACAGACACCTGCACTAAGACATTCCAGTCCGATAGAGCAAGCTGTCTGTTGGCGGTGGATCACTTCGCATGGTTTTAGGGAGGGGGTTATCCGGTTTGTTCAGGGGTTGCCAGTGGATCAAAGTCGATCCAGTCGCCGTTACGCAGATCGCCTTTGGACTGCTGGATCTGGAAGGCATATCGACCTAGCATGGTTTCCGCATCTGCACTTTGTATTGCGGTGGCGACGGCTACCGCTAGCATCACGCCGGGCTGACGCGCAGCAACTTCGTCAGCGTCGGGGATGTGGGGGAGATTTCCGCGTCACGCAGCATGGCGGGCTCTGGGGCTGGCAACTCGTTCGTGTTGCGTGCATCGATTTCGTCTGCTGCCTCTTCGGATCGTTTCATGCCGCCCAGCGCGCCCACCAGCGATCCGGTATAGGCACCTACCGCCGCACCCAGCAACGGCCCGGCTGGCCCCAGCAAAGGAAGCGTTGCCAGCCCTATCAGTCCGCCAATCCCGCCCCCACCTGCCGCAGTGGCAACTGCACGGAAACCGGCATCATGCGTGCACGCAGATTCATCCTCGTCGCCGCCGAGCGAATGGAGGTCGTGTTGTCCTTGAGGGTTGATATAGAACAGGCTCATTTCATCCGCTGAACAGCCCGCCTGTTGCAATTCATATGCCGCCGCTTCGCCTTGGTCGTAGCGTACGAAGCGGCCCACTATCAGGGTTTTCATTCAGTACCCCTCAATGGATATCCACACAAAGAAATCAGAACAGATGTAAACATGCGTCTCAAGACCATGCCCTGGCGTTCATGGGGCTTTGATTCAAAGCTTCTGTGATGTGGATTGCGAATTCCCGGAGCCATTCAGCAACTTGTTCAGTGCGTGGCCGCCCGAGTAAGAGACAAATTCAGTACCTTGCGCATAACTAGCCCGGCCAGCAGCGACCCCGTCAAGCCTCGCCATGGTTTCCAGCGAACCAGTAACGCGCCCGCAAGGGCCGCACCCCCCAAGCTGACATAAGGATGCTGGCGTACCCATTGACGCGCGAATGGCGCCGCGATGCCGCCCATTTCGCCTAGCATGCGGTTATTCGGCTTGGCCTCCGGACGATAAAGTCGTTGGCGCAATATGGCGCGATTGATTTCCAGCCGGGCTTCAGCATTGATTGGAATGGCGGCTTCCGGATCAAAGCTGTCTGATTCGATACCCGTCGGGGCTGGGTTGTCTGTGTTCATGTTTCGGCATGCCTGTCGGCTGGTTCCTGAAGCTCGTGGCCAAATAATTTCATGTCCTCACACAGTTGAGTGCGTACATGGGCGAACGAGGGATGGGTGCGTGGGGCTTGAGCGAGTCTCACGGCGGTAACCAGCGTGATGGCGAGCGGCAAGCCCGGTACTGCCCAGAGTAACCAGTGTTGCACCCCGGTAACGGCAAAGAGCATCAGGCTGACGCCTGCCAGCATCATGCCTATCAGTCCACTTGCCGCCAGCACCATGAGCCAGCCGATACGCTGCTTCAGGCGCGTCGGCCAGCCGCTTGCATCCTGCCGGATTACCGCGACATAACCCGTTGCATGGTCAAGCAGCAGACCTGGTTCGCTGATGAGAAGACGGATCAGTGGCGACAACATCTAGCCGCTCCTGGGGCTTGTCGGCTTTTCATTCAATGATGGCTGTGGCGATTGCTCAATGCCGCTGCGAGCAGCGCAATTGCGGCCCCGGCTGCGGCTGCCATCAGTAAGGATTTGAGCGGCTGATCCTGCACATAGTGAGCGACTTGGTCCGTTGTTTGGGATAGAGCTTCCCGTGTGTGGGTTGCACCCTGGCGCACGGCATTTCTGCTGCGCGCAATTAATTCTTCGGTATGGGCACGAATTTCGTCGGCTGATTGCTTGGCGTTCTCCACGGTTGCACTGTTCTTGACGTCGTCGGCAAGCGTTTCAACGGGTTTGGCAAAAGCGGTGGTTTCCATTTGGATCTCCTTGGTTTGAAAAGTCATGCAAACCCGACATGGCTGCATGAAGTTCATCGTACCCATCGCTGGAATCTGCGCCTATGAGAGAACGCAACAATCACGTGTACGCCGATACACTACACGCGTGTAGGCGTCATCCGACACCAAGCCGCTGCATCAGCTCGTCAGACATGTCTTACAGCACGACAAGGCTTGGATTCGGATTGCTTGTGGCGCTATCCGACTGACATAGTTGGGTGGATGCCAAATAATGACTGCGTGCTGACATGTTTGCATGCAGCTTGTTGCTTTCCTTGTCCACTGTCGGGAGTTTCTATCATGCTTAAATGGGCCTTGATATTTTTTGTTGTATCGCTGGTAGCCGCACTATTCGGTTTTGGAGGCATCGCGTCGGGCGCAGGTGCCATCGCAAAAATCCTGTTCTACATCGCTATCGCCCTGTTCGTAGTGTTCCTTGTGATCGGCTTACTGGCCGTCAAGGCAATCAAGTAGTGATTGACCTGTTCAGCTACGGTTGCTTGTGGGTATTGTCTGACATGCACCTAGGTGACAACTGATAGACAGGAATCCCCTCTGGACTAAGCTCGGGATGTGGCAGCCTGACACATTGTTACAGGTAGCCTTGTTACAGGTGGCCGGCCTCACATCTAAGGAAAAAGACCATGTTGCAGTACGCCATCGTATTTTTTATCATCGCGATAATCGCCGCAATCCTGGGTTTTACAGGACTGGCGGCAGGCGCAGCGGGCATCGCCAAAGTCCTTTTTGTGGTTTTTTTGGTGATGGCTATCGTCACTGTTGTAGTCAATATGGATCACGGGCGCTAACGGTGTGTGCCTGCCGGATGATTCGTCGTAGCTGGAACGAGAAAGGCGCAGCATGATCACGGTTGCTATCGTCGACGATCATCAGATTGTGCGGACCGGATTTCGCGAGTTGCTGAGCGAGGATGCATCGATCCAGATCAGTTTCGAATCGGGTAATGGTGACGATGCGCTTGCGCAATTACGTACGAAGCCGTGCGATGTGTTGTTGCTTGATATTTCCTTACCCGGAAAGAGCGGTGTGGATGTATTGCGTTCAGTACGTCAGCGTTACCCTGCACTCAAGGTGTTGATCCTCACCGGTTTCCCCGAGGAAACCTATGCGCTGGCGATGATCCGCAACGGCGCCAATGGCTATTTATGCAAGGACTGCGAGGCGGATGAATTGCTGCGCGCAATTCATATCGTATCGCAGGGCCGTCGTTATGTATCCGAACGCACAGCGGAGTTGCTGGCTGACGAGATGAGCGGCGAACGCAGCGTTGTGCTGCACGAAGGATTGTCAGATCGCGAACTGCAGGTTTTTTTGCGACTGGCGCGCGGCGAATCCGTATCGGACATCGCCCGCGAACTCAATTTGAGTGTCAAGACTATCAGCACGTATCGTTCCCGACTTACCGAAAAGCTCAACGTCGCGAGCAATGCCGAATTAGCCACCTACGCCATGCGTCATGGCCTGATCACCGAGTAGTCCTGCTTACCCTGGAGGGTAGGCAGTCCGGATACGCTTCATCCACCCATGTTCAAAGTTCTGTTGATCGAAGACTCGTTGTTGTTACAGGAATTGCTGGGAGGCATCCTGGGTGAGATCGATGCCATCGATTTCCGGGGCAGCGTCGACGGTGAAGCCAAGGCTTTGCAGTATTTGATGCAGTTTCCGGTCGAGCTGGTCGTCATTGATATCGAACTCAGGCAAGGCAGTGGCATTGGCGTGCTGGCGGCGTTGCAGGCTGAACCAGAACGCTACGGTTCACCCATCAAGGTGGTGCTCACCAACTATGCGCACGCCAGCATGCATCATCGCTGTATACGTCTGGGCTGCGATGCTTTTTATGACAAGTCGCTCAATGCCGATGAACTGGTGGAATACATCGAGCTGGCTGCAGCTGCGGCCCACGAATACTGAATCGCCACAAGCTCAGGCAGCCAGAGCGAAAAGTGCGTCCGGTCTTGCTGCAGGCGTAATGGGTATACGCACCTGCAGGGTGGTGCAGCCTGCCGTTGATTGAATATCCAGCGTACCGCCATGGGTGAGCACACGATGTTTGATTCCGGCCAGGCCATGCCGCCCTAACTTGAGTTGTGCGGTGTCGAACCCTACGCCATCGTCTGCAACCCTCAGGTCCAAGACGCCAGATTCAAGTTGCAGCGTAATGTCTACCTGCTGCGCCTGCGCATATTTGCGGATATTGGTCAGTGCTTCCTGAACAATCCGGAACACACTCAGCGCCACATCTTCGGTAAACACGGTTTCGTCGTCGGGCAAGTCGAGATTCAGGACAAGTTCGTCGCCCTGATTGAACTCGCCTACCAAGACCCGCAACGCCTCGACTAGCCCAAGGTCAAACAGGAAGGCAGGGCGCAGGTCATTGGTGATACGGCGTTTGAGCGCAATTCCGCTGGCAAGAGACTGACGCAGCCGCGCAAGTCGGTACGCCACCAACGCCCGTGTTTCATCCGGCAGTTTGCGTTCGATCCAGTCGGAGTCGAGCTTGGCGGAGGTCATCAATGCGCCCAGTTCGTCGTGGAGTTCGCGAGCCAGATGCAGTTTCTCCTCCTCGCGAACTTCAGACAGATAACTGGCAAGCGTAGTCAATTCTTCGGTACGGTCTCTGACCATTCGTTCGAGACTATCTTTCTCGGCGACCAGCATCTGGTTGATTTTTCGGCGCAAGGTATATTGTTTATGATTTTCGGTGATGGCCAACAGTAGTAACACCAGTGCTGCGACAGCGAGCACCACGGTTACAATCTGGATTTGGCGAAAGCTGGCCACCGATTGCTTAACGTCGAGCACATTCTGCATCGCCAATAAGCGCTTTACTGATTGATCTTCGGCTTCATAGCGCAACATAAGCAGGGGGCTTTGCGTCACAGATTGTTCTTCCTGTGCTTCTCCGCGCATCACTCTGCCAACCTGGATCTCCATTGTTACAACCGTTGCAAGTGCCGCTTTTACAAGACGGTCGATGGCGATTTCGTCCTTCATATTCTCGCTGATGGATTTGATGTCATCACGAATCAAACGGATTTTTTCGTTGAAGCGAACTAGGTATTCACGATTGCGGGTGAGCATATATGCGCTCGAAATCAATTGGGCGCCCGTTATGTGCAGTCGCAATTGATCTACGTGGTCAGCGTGTGAGTTGGTCAGCGCCACTCGCGACAAGGCATCAAGACCGGCGCTACCCTGCATGTAGCTGGTTACCAGCGTCGCGATCAGGAAGGCGATGCCGAACGCGAGTGTCAGATGCAATTTTCGCCGCAAGGGATCGTGCGCAAATACCTCGTCTCTGGCAGAGGCGGCTTGTGTTAACGATAAATCCTTTTCATGTTGAGCTGACATGGCAATCCCGGGCAAGGTGATGGCGGGCAACCGCACAAGGCGGTCTGCCCACGATCCCAAGAATGTTGACTCATCCATTTTCGCGACTCCTTGTTAAGCGGTCTGTCTACAGGATGACCTTGTTAGATGACCAGCGCTGTGCGACAGCGCACTTAGGCGAGAGCTGTGTGCGTTACCGAACGGAATAGGAGCCGCTATAAGTGTGAATCGCCCCGACTTTCCTAGACATGCTCAAGCCTCGCATTTGTGTGCCCGCACCCAAGCAGCCAAAAGTCAGCAAGGATTATCGTGACCCCTGGCTATGCGCCAGAATCACCCGTCACGGCTTCATCGACTTTGTAAGTAACAGAAAACGCCGCCCGAA
>CAZGIX010000191.1:0-9486 GCA_964525785.1 uncultured Anaerolineaceae bacterium | reverse complement strand
GCGAGTGGGTAGGTTATCAATGTTGTAAACCCTCGGGTCTGCAGTTATCTTTCCCCCATAGGCCAGGTGGCGAAAGGGTTCTCCGGCATGCCCACGGTATCGAGCGGGCGGACCTTGAAAGTCTGCTCGAGGGCAGGCACCCATTCTGGTGCATAGGTCTCGTTGATGCCCACGTACAACTCACAGCTCCTGTATCTCAAACGATAAGTCCGGTATTTTTCTGAGTACCCCCACTTGTTTAGATAGGGAATATGGTGTATCAAATCGCTGTGGAACAGGAACAGGGCCGGCTGCTGCTGCATCACGTACTGGTAGTGGTGCTTTCCAGAAGTGAAAGTTGGCTGAGGGATTACGCCGTGGCGGGCAATATATGGGTCTGTCAAACCGAAGATATCCAGAATAGGCACGTCCGGCAGCCGGTAGCCGATCATGCCGATCGCTTCGGGAGCAAGCATTGTGTCCTTTGATAAATAAGGCTGGAGGACTTCGGCGATTTTCCCGTAGCATATTCCAGAAGACCACTTATCGGCTACGAAAAACTCTTTCCCGCGCAGAGGCCATAGGGCGGTTGCAACCAGGATGATCGCCAGAGCTGCCAGGGCTGTATTAAAGACTGACCGCCACCTTTGTCCGACCGCTCCCAGCCAAATCTGGCATCCGAAACCTGCCAGGGCAACCAACACCGGCAGATAGGGGGTGAGCAATCTGGAGAGCGGCATCCAGTCTCCAGCATTCATTATCACAACCGTTATTCCCAGGAGTAATATCGAGAGGGCAACAAATCCCTGGAACGCATGCCTGCGCCATAAAGGGATCAGGCCAAAAATCCCGGGGATCACGATCAGCCAGGAAGCCCGCAGCCAATCCATGGTGTAACTGATGCCTGCGGAGACGCGACCCCACAGGATGGCGTACTGCAGAGCTGAGAACCCGATGATGGATTTTGCCCTGGCGCTGTTGGGGATAAAATCTCCAAACACCCCCAGGCGCCAGACGGTCGCCAGCAGCAGCCCAGCAACCCATATGATAATTGTAATGAGTGCATTTGTACGGTTAAACGGCCGGAAAATGAGGAAGCCCACTGCCAGCAGCAGCATCAACGCAATCGTCTCTGGGCGTGTCAAATATAACAGCACCCCGATCACTCCCAGAGCTGCCGCAGATGAGCGCTGTGATCCTCTGATATCTGCTACAAGAAAGAGAGCCACGAGCAGAAGTGCAAATAAACCGGTCTCGAGGCCCAACATGGCGGATAATGTAAAGCGCTCGTTGGTGATCAGGAGCGCTGAAAGGATAGCCACGATACCGATCGATACGCCCCATTTGTAGAATTGATAATACAGCAGGGCAATGATCCCCAGCAGGGTGATGAAACCGAGCACCTTTCCCCCCCACTCCAGCGAGTATCCGAGATAGTCCAGCAGGGAGAGCAGGAGTGTCCAGATTACGCTGGTGGTCCCTTCAATGGGCACACCGGCATTGAAAGTGTAGCCGTGACCGCTGGCTATGTTGTGAGCGTAGCGGAAGAAAATATACGCATCGTCGATGGTCTCGACCCAGCGCAGGGAGACCAACAGACCCAGGAGGCCGCAGGTAAGTAAGCAGAGCAGGAGGTAGAGCCTGCGGAGGTGGGGCGCCGGAACGGCGTTCACATGCATCAAGCTATCCTAGAAAGAGACCCGCTGGCGCAGCCAAAGGCGCACCTTCAGCGGCAGCCAGGCATACAGCAGGGGACGGACCCTGGCTTTGAAGAACAGCCAGGAGAAACGGCTGCCGCCCTCGCGCAGGTGCACGCGCAGCATCTCAGGCCAACAGCGGTCGTCGGCAACTACGGATTTCCCGCTGCTGTGCAGGCGGAAATTAGCCCACGGACGTGGCTGGTAGTGCAGTGGCGCCAGGCGAGCCAGGCGCACCCACAGGTCGTAATCCATGGCAAAGTAGAAGCTGGGATCGAGCGGTCCAACCTGGCGCCATAAGCTCGCCCGGAAGAAGGCAGACTGCTGAGGGATATGCACGTAACCGCGCCGCAGGCGGCGGTAGTCGGTCTGGCGAGCGGGGAATTGACCGATCACCTGCCCGTTCTCATTCACCAGGTTAGCATCTCCATACACCATGCCTGCCTCGGGGTGAGCGACCAGGTAGGCTGCCGCCTCGGCGACTGCGCCCGGCAGATAGGTATCATCGGAGTTCAACCAGGCCAGTATCTCTCCGCTGGCGCGCGCAAAGCCCTTGTTGATGGCATCCGTCTGGCCGCGATCGGGTTCCGAGACCCACCAGGCCAGCCGGTCTGCATGGCGTTGGATGATCTCCAGGCTTCCATCCGTGGATCCGCCGTCCACAATGATGTACTCGATAGCGGGGTAGTCCTGGCTCAGCACCGAGCGGATGGTCTCTTCCAGGAAGCGCGCCTGGTTGTAAGATGGTGTAACGATGGAAACCAGCGGCTGCATGTGCTAGCCCCAATCGATCTCAGGATAGTAGTCAGCCGCGCTGTCGCCCGTCAGGGAAGCTATCCGGTCGATCTCGGCCCGGCTTAAGCGCACTTTCCAGCGCTGCAGGTTGGCGCGGCTATCCAGCTTGTAGGCATGTACGGCGGATTTCGACAGCTCGGGAGGGTTTTCGGTGCTGGTAGAGCTCAGGATGGCTTTTTCAACAGGCGGAGAGTACTTCAGCCCGAGGGCATCGTACAGGCTTCGGAAGCCCTCCAGTGGGTTGAGAGAGAGATCTTCGTGCCGCACCAGGATGAATTCGGGGTGCTGTTGGCGGTAGTCTTCTACTGCCTGGTAGATCATCTTCCACAACAGGCTGGCCTGCCCGATGACATCCTCGGGAGGCATACTCTCCATCTCGAGGCGGTAAGGCTCCAATAAATCTCGCATCAGCAGAGGTTGGGACAGCAAGTCCTTGAAATCAAAGGCCCATTCCAGACGCTTGAGGCTGCTGGCGAAAGCAGCCGGGTGCCGCACTGTGATCACCACCTGGCAGCCCAACCGTTCAGCAAACCAGGGAGCGGAGAAGACTGCGAAGGGATCCTTGAGCAGGGGGCGCTTGTGCTCCAGCCGGCCTCGAAAGAAGATTGAGCCGTCCCGCCCCATGCGCAGTGCATCCTTACGCGAGCGGATGGCGCGCAGTTCATCCCATAAATGGTACCGGAAAGACAGTGTCTGGAGCAAAGCGGGCAGGTATTGGCTCTCGTTATGCGTGCAGATGTAGGTATACCAGTGACGTACCGGGGCGCTCAGCACTCCCGGGCGGTGCAAGACGTTGAGCGGCTCGCTGATGTAAGCCGCCTGGCCTCCGGCAGCGAGCATCTTACCCACCCAGGTAGTTCCAGTACGGTGGGCGCCTGTGACCAGGATCGGGACCTGTTCTTCGGAAGAGGACATCAAAGATGAAATAGGGCTACCGCGTGGAAGCCGGCTGATTGGGCTGTGAGCTCCAGCGCCGGTACGCCCAGGAAGCCAGCCGCTTGCCTCCCAGCAAGCTGAACATGGCGAAAGCCATCCGGCGCCAGTGCTGCAGGGCAAATGACGGGCTGTACCACAGGGCGTGGGCGTAGGCGTTTAGTGCAGGACCGGGCAGGCCGCCATCCAGCAGGTAGCGCCCGCTTAGACGGTAAGCTCCGGCCCGGATGCGCCGATGATGGGCTTTGACGACTGGGGCCAGGTCGAGCTGGCTTTGCATCCAGTCCAGGATGCGGAAGGCCTCCTGTCCGAAACCAGCCGCCTGAGAAACGTTCTTGGCGCCAGGATGGTGGCGGGCGGCAGCCCAGGTGGATGAAATATGGCGGATCGGCGCCAGGCGGGCCATACGCAGCCAGAGCTGGTGATCGAGCAGGAAGTGATAGCTGGTATCCAGGGTTCCTGCCTGTGCTAGGATGCTGCGGCGCATGAAGGCTGCAGGCTGGCAGATGATGCGAAATCCCATCAGATCGAGCAGCCCCCAGTCCCCGAGAGGCAGTGGTTTTATCAGATTACCAGCGGCGTCGATGGTGATGGCATCTCCGAACACCACGCCCGCCTCGGGATTGGCCTGCAGGGCTGCTACCGCCCCGGCGATGGCCCCCGGCTGGTATAAGTCATCCGAGTTCAACCAGGCGACCACTTCTCCTTGTGCTCGGGCAAGGCCCTTGTTGATCGCCTCTGCCTGCCCCGTATCTTTTTCGGAAACCCACCAGTCCAGGTCGCGGCTGTGTTTCTCGATGATCTCCTGGCTGCCGTCGTTGGAACCGCCATCCACCACCAGGTATTCGACCGGATGGTAGTCCTGGCTGAGCACCGATTGCAGAGTCTGTTCCAGGAAGGCAGCCTGGTTGTAGGATGGGGTGATGATGGTTACGAGGGTCATCCGAGGCGGGCGGCTTCTGGCAGGAAAGCACCGCGTGCTTTCACTGGAGCGGATTCTCCAGATCGTAGATCAAGTAGCCGGTACCTTCCGCGACCACCGGGAAGTGCTCTTCCAGCATCTTCATCAGGTCGGGCTGGTCTTCGAACTGGTTGAAAGCAGTGATCAGGAAGTAGCTTTTATCTTCGGTGCGTTTGGAGAAATACTCCTCGAATTCCTTCTCGCTGCCGCGCAGGCTGGAGATGGCGCGCTCGCCGCGGTTAGGCCACAGGGTGACTTTGCGCCAGCCGTAATACATCAACCGGTAGCCGTAATCCTGAGTGAGGGCGATGATCTTGCCGTCCACCGGCAGGTACGAAGCGATCTCCTGCCAGTAAGCCGTTTCGACGCGGTGGTCCTCCTGGCGGAACTCGACGATTGAAAGCAGGGAGGCAAAGCCGATCCCTACCAGGATAACTCCTACGAGAGCTGCCCGCCCGATGAATTTCTGACTTTGCACCGCTTCTACTACCAGCTCCACAACCGGCACCAGAGATAAGGCAATGATCGGGATAAGCTGCAGGTGGTAGTAGTTATGGGTGTACATCTGGTAGGGCAGGAAAAGGCCGTACACCAGGTAGCCCCCCCATAGGCCCAGCAGAAAAGCGCGCTGGCGCGGTGCCGCGATCAGGACGCCCACCAGACCAGCCATCAGGGCTGCCAGTCCCATCAGATCGCTGAGCATGCTCAGCCAGCGGGCGTACGTGGCTGGATCCAGCAGCAGGTGCGATAGGGCCAGCGTCCAGCTGCTAAAAAACTCCGAGGCCCGCCCGCTGCGGCCCAGGTAGTAGATGGCTGAGGGCGCCAGGGTTAAAACCAGCATAGCCCAGGCATGCGGACTGCGCAGCGAGCGTTTGAAGCCCAGTGTGAAAAGGACCAGCCCCAGGGCTGCGCCGCCCACAATGTAAAAAGCCACCACCTTGGTCAGCACTGCCATGCCAGCCAGCAGTCCGAAGAGCAGTGCCCGCTTCCAGGTCTGCTGCTCTGACCAGCGGTAGAGCAGGTTGGCAGCCGACACGATCCACATCACCATGAAGGGATCGGGCTGGAAGGAGCGGCTGGCTTGCACTCCGAAAGGCAGGAAGACGAAATACGCCGCGGCGATCAAGGCGCTGCCCCAGGCGGCTTTGGTCGCCATGCGGCGCGCCAGGTCGAACAGGGCGATGGCGGCGATAATCCAGAAGAGCGATGTGTAGATGCGCGCGATCCACAGTTCCTCAGTGCCCGCCAGCAGGTAGGTGGCAGCCACCAGCCTCTCCAACATGGGCGGCTCGTACTGCCCGGTGGAGAGCCAGAACGACCGGGCCAGCTCGCGCTGCACCGGGTCGGCGGTCGGGAGCAGCTGGTAGTACATACCGCGGGCTATGATGGCGCTGCGCAGCTGGCGCGTGGGGTGAAAGTCGATCGGCTGGTCGGTCAGGTCAACCATGCGCAGGCCGAAGCCCCCTGCCAGCAGGGCGAGAAGCGCCAGGTATTTCAGGAGATTGGTGCGAGAGGACATTCTATCCTGCATTTTGCGGGTTGAGGCGGTAGATGCGCACGTATTCAACGCCATCGATCCACACGCTGTGTACTGGCTTCTCCCCCTCCAGGTAGTCGAGGAACTCAGCGGGGAAATCGCGCTGCCACTGGTTGATGTAGATTACGGCGTAGTCGTAATTCGCCAGGTATTCATCCAGGGTGGTCTCCAGGCGAAACTCAACCGGCTGGGCATCACATCCGAAGCTGACGCTGTACCAGTTGTAGGCATTGGTGTACCAGGATATGGTGCGCTGGCTGCAGAATCCCGGTTGGCTTCTGAGATACAGGGCGGCTTCGTTCAACCCTTCGCCCCAGCCGATCGACAGGACCGCCTGAGCTTTGCGGATTCCGCCAAGCAGTGGATTGTAATAGGTTAGATAATACGGTGCAGTGCGCAGCGTGCCGAGGAGCTGTAAAACCACCACCCCTGCCAGCAGAATGTAATGGAGGGCGTACCTGCGCACCGCTGGGAAGCTGGCCTCCAGCCAGGAAGACAGCGCCAGCCATCCAGCCGCGGCGACCAGGTTGAGCGGCGGGTAGACGGGCAGGAAGTAGCGGTCGAACTTCTTTGCACCCAGGCTCATCAGCAAGGTGTAGACCAGGACGTATGTCAGCAGCAGGAGCAGGCTGCTGCGGTCACGCGGTCCGGGATAGGTAAAAGCCCTTGGACGAAGGAACATAACCGCGACCAGCACGAGGCCGGCCAGGGTCAGGGGGGTGGTGCGCCATACATAGGTCAGCGGGTAGAAGTAGGGGTAGCTGGAGAGCCCTTCCTCGGCCGTTTGCAAGCCCTCGACGAACTGCGCCCCACCGATCTCGCCCTCCGTGGCGCTGAGCGTGTAGCGGATGATGCTGGACAGAGTCTCTACAGGCTCGACCCACATGGCAGGCCAGACGATAAAGACAGCCAGCAGGCTGATCAGTCCCCACAGCACCAGGGGCAGCACCAGCTTGCGTCCCCAATCGGCGAGCTTGAGGTCCAGTATCCTGCCGACATCTTTTGTCAGGTTTAGCAGGGTGAGCACGAAAATCGCCGGGATCAGGTTGAGGCCTGGGGTGATGGAGATATAGCTCAGCCCGGCAGCGATCCCAGAGACCGCCAGGCTGTACCACTTGCGGTTCTCCAGGTAATCCAGGTAAGCCAGTACCGATAAGAACATAAAGCTGGCCAGCATACCGTTGGTATGCAGGAAGCGGGCGTGGGCGACCAGGAAAGGCTCGAAGGCAATCAGCAGGAAGCCCAGCACCACCAACCAGCGGCTGAACAGGTGCCTGGCGAACACAAAGCTCAGCAGCATGGCTCCCAGGCTGATGATGACTACATTCAAGCGCGCCAACGCCAGAAGCACCAGGGGGTTGATCTCCCGGTTTTGAAATATCTGCATCAGCTTGGTGTCGCCAAGCGCCACCTGCCCCACGTTCTGGTACTGAGGGAACTGCAGGTGATAGGCAACCGCCCCGGCCCACATGGTAGTGACCCCCGGGTGACCGGTCTGGTTGGTGCTGGCGTAGTCGCCGTCCGCTAGGGCGTAGTAAAAGCTGGCGGCACGCTTTCCCCAGGTGGGCTCGTCCGCGGTGACGAAGCTCCCCAGCGAGACGATGCGCGGGGCTGTAAAGGCAATCGCCAGCGCGACCAGGATGATGACATCCAGCCAGCCAAACTTCTGCGGTCGCGAGGTGGTTATGCTGCTCTCTGCTCGGTTCATCGGATCACACGCCTACGCTAAGCAAACAGGCTGGTGTAGTCGACCTTGGGGAAAACCGCTAGCTTGCCGCCCACGGTGGCATCCAATACCTGGCGACCGGCGCTCTGATAAGCATGTTGCGCCATGCGGTAGGCGCGCTCGGAGGTCTCCAGATCGGGCAGCTGCCAACGGAAGCCTTTGCCGAAATAGCCGGGATGAAAGTGGTTGGGGTCATCGCCCTGGGATACGACCGTGGTATTGGGCGTGCCCTGGGTGGTGAAGCTGTGGTCCACGCCGATCAGGATCACCTGCTGGAAGCCCATGTGGTAGGCGAGCTGCAAAGCCACGTAAGTCACCGTAGCGCCCTCCCACAGGCGGCCGCGCGCATCCTGGGCAAACGTAGGGCCGGTATAGGTGGTATGCAGGAAGGCGGTATCGTCGGTGGGCTGGATCAAGTCCCGTGAGCGCCAGGAGAAGAACTTGGGCATCGGCAGGAGTCGCAGGTCGGCAGCGCACTGCTCGATCACCAGACTGTTGATCGACATGAAATAGGTGGTGCTGAAACCCAGGTCGGGGAACGCCATGTAAAAGCGGTTCATGCCGATGGTGAATTCACCCCGCAGGCGGGAGAGGTCGGTTTGTTTCAGGCTGGGGCCGTTGCCGATGATGAAGCCGCGCTGGCCGCGGTGGATATCCTTCAATTCACTCAGCAGGCGGATGCTGCTCCGCCGCCAGGGGTGAAATGTAGCCCCCGGCCACAGGGCAAGGCGCTGGAGACTGTACCATGCATCGCGTGCCGCGCTCCAGAGGGGAGCAGGGGTTTTACTTTTCAATGTTTTCTGGAACTGGTTCATTTCAGGGATCTAGACTTGTTACAGCGGCATTTGCCAACCGCCGCCAACATAGATGAGTTGCCCGGTGAGCCAGCGGGCTTGTTCGGATGCCAAAAATATGATCACATCACTGACGTCTCCAGGTTGCCCTACGCGCCCTAATGGTGTTCCTGCGGAGATTTCCTTTTCCATTTCCGGGGTTATCCAACCCGTCTGTATTGGGCCTAGCGATACAATGTTCACTGTTATTCCGTATTTGCCAAGTTCTTTTGCCGCGGCGCGACTGTAGGATTCCAATGCATGCTTGCTTGCTCCATAGGAGACCTCGCTGCTGAAACCCGGTGCCCCATCGGTGCTTACATTGATGATCCGCCCCCAGCGTGCGCCGCGCAGGATAAAACGGCGTGCAAACTCAGCCATCATAAGAGCAACTGCGCGGCTGTTCACCTCGAAATGCCGGTCATGGCTCTCGGCAGTGATCGTGCTCATTGGGAAGCCGTCCACCGCGCGGCCATCTTGGCCGATTTGGCTTTGAGGGAGAAAAGTATCCGGTTCACTGAGAGCCGCGTTGTTGACCAGCACTTCCACGGGACCGAATGCCTTTTCTACTTGGTCAAACAGATAGGGGATTGTGGATGGGTCAGCCAGGTCAATTTCCCAGGCTGCCGTCTTGCCGCCCATATCACGGATGGCTGTGACGACTTCATCGGCTGTCTTGGCGGTTTGTGAGCGATAGAAATCTTCGCCCGGTATGTTCGACACATCGGCATTGGCTGGTAGACGAAGGTAAGTGGCCGGAACTACAGCGCCTTCGGCCGCAAAGGCTTTGGCTGTTGCCGCACCGATGCCGTATGGATTATTGACTCCGGTTATCAAGACGATCTTATTCTTCAGCGCAGTGTCAATCATAAGTTCCTATCTCTTGATCCAGACAGCAGATTTACTTGATTTTGTTGCTTCTGTCTCACATCCTGCGCCCAGCCACGCGAAAAAACATTGGTCGTTGGCGCAAGGCGCTCATGTGTATTGGACGGATGAAACACGGAAAAACACGGGTTATTAAA
>CAZGIX010000190.1:0-9597 GCA_964525785.1 uncultured Anaerolineaceae bacterium | reverse complement strand
CCGCATTCACCCTATCAAAGAGCCGGTTTCTTCAGGCTAATTGGCGAAGGTATTGGTTTATATTTTATGCTCACCTTTCAAAATTGATAGGTGTACGGGCGGCTGTCTTCTCTACCAACCAAAATCCTTCATTAAGGACCGTCCCTCCATAAAGGCTGCCCAAGTTGATCAACGCCCAAGCGAGGAGGTGCGATGCAAGATTTTCCCCATGCTGTTTGCCACCACTCCTACCCACTCCGTAAACACTGGCGTTAATTCCCGAACAATAGAAGATCATTCGTTTAGAAAGAGAGGAGAATCGATGCAAACCAATTAACTGGTCACCGCAGTCCTATTGTTAACCCTGGTTCTCAGTATGTTCGGCGTCCAGACATACCAGGCATCCGCCACTGCTGCACTGCCCCAACAGCCAGGCGAGCACCGGGTCAGCCTACCAATGATCATGGGCAACACCGCACGCTTCCATCCGGCAGCCAGCGTGCCGCCGCAGCCTGTACCCGGCGATTCGACCTGCACAGTCCTGGGTTATGACCACGGTTTCATACCGCTGCCTGAACCTCCCATCACCGGGACTTCGACTTATCTATTCCCCGGCGGGGTGATCACCCTGACGGTGGACGCCGATCTCAGCTACTTCGACTGGCAAGCCAGCCTGGGCATGGATGCCGTGGTGGTCAAGGGCGACGCAGATGCCAACCTGTTCGCATATGACCCTCCTGCCGAGCTGACCAGCGACTCCGACCTGAGCGCGCCGGTCGATCCGGGTACGGGCAAGCCGTACGCAGTCGAGCACCTGGAATTCTGCTACGATTACGAGCTGCAAGTCACCAAGCAGGCCTTCCCTTCCTTCCTGCGAGAATACAGCTGGTCGATCGACAAAGCCATGGATGAGATCGATGTGGTCGTCTACCCGGACGAGACCGTCGAGGTAGGCAGCCATCTCACCGTGACCAATATCTACACGGACAGCAACTGGGCTGTGGTAGGCGACGTGGCGATCTACAATCCATCCCCCACCGCCACGATGATCCTGACCATCACCGATGTCATCTCCCCCGGCTTCACCATCCCGTTGGACTGTGGGATCACGCTGCCGTACACTCTGACGGCAATGACCTCCCTGGCGTGCACCTACAGCCAGGACCTGCCGGATGGCACAGCCCGGACCAACACTGTCACCGTCACTGTACCAGAGGACAGCCAGGTGGGCGGCGGTTCGGACGAGGTGGACTTCGACTTCACGGAACCGACCGAGGAGACCGATGGATGTGTGGATGTCTACGATGACATGGGCGATCCATCTAATCCGGTACTGGTCGGCACGGTGTGCGGGATTGCCCAACCGCAAGTGATCGATTATCTGACGCCCATCGGGCCGTACGCCATGTGCGACGTCTACGAATTCACCAACAACGCCTGGTTCGTCGCCGATGATTCCGGTGCCACCGGGAGTTCAAGCTGGGACATGACCGTATATGTACCCTGCCCAGGCGCCTGCACGCGCACCCAGGGCTATTGGAAGAACCACTCCTGGTACGGTCCCGCCCCATACGACGACACCTGGGCTCACCTTTGGGACCCGCTGGCTGATCCGGATGGCGACTATCCGATCTTTTACAACTCCGGCCTGACGTGGCACGAATTGCTGCGCACCGAACCCAGAGGCGGCAACGCCTACATCATCATGGCGCACCAGTACATCGCCACGTACCTGAATGTTTACAGCGGAGTCAATCCGACGGTCATCCTGGAGACGATGCACTACGCAGAAGAGCTGCTGATGACCTACTCCTCTGCAGATGAGCTGTCACAAGACGTGCGGCAAGACTTCCTACAAACCAAAGATATGCTGGAAATGTTCAACGAGGGCTACATCGGTCCGGGTCACTGCGACGATTAAGCGACATTTCCTCAGCAGACGCAAGTTTGGGGTGTTGGCTGTGATCATTATCACAGCCAGCACCCCATTTGAGTTTATAATCAGGCTAAACTGGAGAGGATAATATGCCTGAAAATAAACCAACCATAAGGGCTGGTCGCCGCCGACCATCCGGCGGTGCTGAGCCAACCGGACGTGCCGAAGCCCCTGAGCGCCAACGCCCTGATACAAGCGGAGGCGGTGGATCGTATACCGGGGGTACGGGGGGTGCCTACAGACCTTCCGGAACAGGTGGAATGCCGCGTAATCTATCCCTCGGGGGCATCGTGCTGCTCCTGATTTTGTATTTCGTATTCAGGATGTTCTCCGGAGGGTCCGATACAGGCACCTTGCCGGAATCCGATTTCAGCCTGACTGAGGAGGTCGGAGGCGCTCCGGCTGCCGTTGCAGAGCTGCCCACCTCCACCCCCCAACCGCCGCGCCCCACCCGCACCCCCGGCGCGGTCGCCAGCGGTGAGACCTGGACGGTGATGCTCTACCAGGATGCGGATGATAAGATACTGGAACAGGATATCTTCATCGACCTGAACGAGGTGGAGCGGGTGGGGTCGAGCGAGAGCGTGCAGATCGTGGCCCAGATCGACCGCTTCCGGGGCGGCTACCAAGGCGACGGCGATTGGGTATCTGCCCGGCGCTATTTCGTAACGCAGGATAGCGACCTGACCCGCATCAACTCAGATATGGTGGCGGAGCTGGGCGAAGTCAACATGGCTGATGGTCAGACGCTGGTGGATTTCGTCAGCTGGGCCGTAGAGAACTACCCGGCGGACAAATATGCATTGATCCTCTCGGATCACGGCATGGGCTGGCCCGGCGGCTGGAGTGATCCCACAGGGCAAGGCGCCGACCGCAGCTTACCGCTATCGTCGGTGACGGGAGACCAGATCTTCCTGCACGAGCTGGATGAAGCGCTGCAGGTGATCCGAGATAAGACCGGCCTGGATCAATTCGAGCTGCTCGGTATGGATGCCTGCCTGATGGGTCACCTGGAGGTGTACGCCGCCCTGGCGCCCCACGCCCGCTACGCGGTGACATCGCAGGAGACCGAGCCATCCCTGGGATGGGCTTACGCGGCTTTCCTCGATGAACTGGTGGCAAATCCGGCGATGGGCGGCGCAGACCTGGGCGAGGCTATTGTCAACACCTATATCCAGGATGATCAGCGCATTGTCGACAACCAGGCACGCGCCGAGCTGGTCGGGCGCGGCAGCATCATGAACAGCCTGTTTGGGGCTGCCAGCCTGCCCAGCGCCGACCAGGTAAGCCAGCAGATGCTGCCCAACATCACGCTGGCGGCAGTAGATCTGAGCGTGATCCCCGATCTGATGGAAGGATTTAACGACCTGGCGTATGCCATGCAAGAAGCCAACCAGCGCGATATCGCCCAGGCGCGCAGCTATGCGCAATCCTTCACCAGCATTTTCGGCAGTCAGGTCCCGCCTTCTTACATCGACCTGGGTCATTTCGCCCAACTCGCCGGGCGTACAAGCGGACAGCGCAACGTCGGCGAGGCCTCCAACCGGGTGCTCCAGCTGATCGGACAGGCTGTCCTTGTAGAGAGGCATGGGAAGAACAAATCCGGCGCGACCGGCGTCTCGATCTACTTCCCCAACTCGGCGCTGTACGGCTCGCCGGAAGCCGGCGCCCAATCCTATGTAATTGCTGCAGGGCGGTTCGTCAACCAGTCGCTGTGGGACGAGTTCCTGGCATACCATTACACCGGTCGTTCCTTCGAGCGCGGCGAGAGCCAGGTGATCGTACCGGACCGCAGCACTCCCATCCAAGCGCCGGCGGCAGGCGGGATCGAGCTGACCGGCATGCAGGCCTCGGATGATTCGGTCGAGCCAGGAGGGGCCATCGAGCTGAGCGCCGATGTCAGCGGCGCCAATATTGGCTTTATACGCCTGCTGGTGGGATACCTGGACCGGGATGATAATTCAATGTATATGATCGACAGCGATTACCTGGAGAGCCCGGAGACACGCGAGCTGAACGGCGTGTACTACCCGGATTGGGGTGCGGAAGAGTTCCACCTGGAATTTGCCTGGGAGCCGATCGTGTTTGCCATCAACGATGGCAGCAATACTGCGGTGGCGCTGCTGTCTCCCGAGAACTACGGGGCGACCGCCGAGGAAGCCGTCTACAGCGTGGAGGGCATCTACAACTTTGCCGATGGCAGCGAGCAACGCCATGCACGCCTGTATCTCAAGAATGGAATAATGCAGCAGGTATTCGGTTTCACCGGCGAGAGCGGCACTGGTGCACCGCGTGAGATCACCCCGCAGAGCGGCGACACCTTCACCATCCTGGAGACCTGGACCGACCTGGATGCAGACGGAAACGTGACCGAAACCGTACAGCAGGCAGGTGAGACGCTGACCTTCGGCTCGCAGATGTTCACCTGGGAGCAGCTCTACGCCGCGCCCGGTGAGTACGTGGTGGGCTTCGTGGTGGAAGACCTGGACGGCAACTCAAAGACGGCCTTTGTACAGGTGACCGTGAGGTAACCACCGGAGGGCGCTTATCCTCCGGATGCGGATTTCACCACAGAGTAAACAGAGAACACGGAGAAAAACGGCAGGGTTCCAGAGAGTTGGAACCCTGCTTTGGTTATTATCGTTAATTGAACAGGCTGTATAACTGCTAAATCAGGTTATATACGATGCAAATCAAAGTCCACATTATTTGGTACTGCATCCGCCGCTATGGGCAGTGGCTGATCTGGGCAAGCGAATAGAGATCGACTACGCATCCAGATTTCCGTATATAATCAGCCCTTATGAGCATATTCGATAAATGGAAGCAAGGGCTGGCAAAGACCAGCAAAGCTACCTTCGGGCAGATTGCGACACTGTTCGGAGCCAGCGAGGTCACGGATGAGACCTTCGAAGAGCTGGAAGCGCTGATGATCCAGGCTGACCTGGGCGTCGAAACCAGCGAGGAGATCCTGGCTGCATTGTGGGAGCGAGAACGGACGGAAGGCATCACCAAGGCCTCCGCGCTGCAAGAAGCCTTCCGGCAGGAGCTGCACCAGCGGCTGAGCGCTCCCCCGCCGGTCGATTTTTCCAGCCAGCCGACGGTGATCTTGATTGTCGGTGTAAACGGCTCGGGAAAAACCACCAGCATCGCCAAGCTGGGCAAGCGCTTCAAGGACCAGGGCATGCAGGTGCTGCTCGGTGCGGCGGACACCTACCGGGCGGCGGCAGTTGACCAGCTCGAGATCTGGGCGCAGCGCCTGGACCTGCCGGTGATCTCTGGTCAGATGGGCGGCGACGCGGGCGCCGTGGCATTCGACGCGGTGCAATCGGCTATAGCCCGCAAGTTCGATGTGGTGCTGATCGACACCGCCGGGCGGCTGCACACCCGCTTCAACCTGATGGAAGAGCTGAAGAAGGTCTACCGGGTGGTGGGCAAAGCCATGCCCGGCGCCCCGCACGCCGTGTGGCTGGTGATGGACGCCACCACCGGTCAAAACGCCCTGCAGCAGGCGCGTGCCTTCAAGCAGGCGGTCAACGTGACCGGGGTCATCCTGGCAAAGCTGGACTCATCCGCCAGAGGGGGCATGGCGTTCGCTATCCAGCGCGAGCTGGGGCTACCCATCCTGTACGCCGGGTTGGGCGAGAAGCCGGACGACCTGCAGCCATTCGACCCGGATTTGTTCATCCAGGGCATCCTGGGAGCCTAACATGGTACCGGAAGACCATCCGAACAACCAGCTTTCCCGCAGCGCCTGGGAAAGCAACGCCGCCTTCTGGGACGCCCGCATGGGCGAGGGCAATGATTGGGTCGAGATGCTGGAGTGGCCGGCAGTCGAGCGACTGCTGCAGATCCAGCCGGGCGAGCGCGTGCTGGATGCCGCCTGCGGAAACGGGCTGACTTCCCGGCGGCTGGCGAACCTGGGAGCGCAGGTAACCGCCTTCGATTTCTCTCCTACCCTTATTGGCTATGCGAAGGAGCGCAGTAGAGACTACGCAGGTCGCATCCTATACCGCGTGCTGGATGCCACCGACGGGGATGCCCTGCTGGCACTGGGTGGAGGAGCTTACGACGCGGCCTTGTGCAACATGGCGTTGTTCGATATAGCGGAGATCCAGCCGCTGCTGGAGGCGCTGGCGCGGCTGCTGCGGGCAGGCGGACGCTTCGTCTTCTCGATCTGCCACCCGTGCTTCAACAACACCAGCATGGCGCTCACCGCCGAGCAGGTGGACCGGTCAGGCGAGATCATCACCACCTACGCGGTCAAGGTGTGGGGCTACCTAACGCCGACCGTCCAGATGGGAGCCGCCATCATCGGTCAGCCGCAGCCCCAGCCCTATTTTGACCGCCCTCTGCAGGTCGTGCTGGGTGCCTGCTTCCAGGCGGGCTTCGTCCTGGACGGGCTCGAGGAAACCGCCTTCCCACCCGACTACAGCGCCAACAGGAACCCGCTCTCATGGAGCGGCAAGTTCAGTGATATCCCGCCCGTGCTGGTTGCGCGGGTGCGATTGCCAAGGTAAAGCAATTTCAGGCGACCAAGAAGATCATTATGGACCTATTCTTACCTGCCCGCCAACCCTTCCTATTATCATCCGTGATTCGCTCGCACGGCTGGTGCGAGCTTGCCCCGTTCAACAGTCAGGAGCCGTATGACCGGCTGGAATACGTGCTGGAGCTGGATGGAGGCAGCGTGGTCGCCATTTCTTTACAGGAAGCGCCGGGTGGGATCAGCGTCACGCTCGACGGCAGCCTGACCGCCGAGGAGCAAAGCGAGCTGGCGGATAAGGTAGCCTGGATGCTAGGCCTGGATATGGATTTCACCTGGTTCTATGAGCATGCCAAAGATGAACCCAAACTGGCATCGGCTGCCAGGCAGGCACGCGGGCGCATCCTGCGCTCGGCGACGGTGTTTGAAGATGTGGTGCGAACCATATTGACCACCAACACGACCTGGAGCGGCACAAAGCGCATGGTCAAAGCGCTGGTGGAGCTATACGGCAGGGCCGTGGAGGGTAATGCTGAAAAGATAGCTTTCCCGACCGCGCTGCACCTGGCAAAGGCGGATGTAGAAACCTTGCGCAAGGACGGCAAGCTGGGATACCGCGCCCCGTATGTCCTCGAGCTTGCACAGCGCAGTTCCTCCGAGGAGCTGGATTTAGAGGCGCTGAAGGAAAACAGCCTGCCTGTGGATGAAGTGCGCCGGCGCTTGCTGGCGCTGAAAGGTGTAGGCCCATACGCTGCCGCCAACCTGCTGATGCTGCTGGGCCATTATGGAGCCATACCGGTCGACTCATGGGCGCTGAAGATGGTGTCGCAGGAGTTCTATTCCGGAGTGCCGGTAGGGCGCAAGGAAGTCGAGTCCTCCTTCGAACGCTGGGGGGAGTGGCAGGGCCTGGCATTCTGGTTATGGGATTGGAGCTGAGCGGAGCCGAGAGATGACATACAATTCAGTGCTGGCAGGCCGGGTCCGGCAATCACTGGAGGATATTCCCGGGATTATAGAGAAAACGATGTTCGGGGGAATCGGCTTTCTGCTGAACGGCAACATGGTCTGCGGGGTGATTGGAGCAGACATGGTGGTACGGGTTGGACCGATTGGATACGAAAAAGCCCTTTCCCAGCCGCACACGCGGCCATTCGACTACACGGGCAGAGCGATGAAGGGCTGGATCTACGTCGAGCCTGCCGGCTGCCAATCTCCGGAGGCGCTGCAAGCCTGGGTGCAGCAGGGAGTGAATTTTGCTGCCAGCCTGCCGCCGCGGTAAGGTAGCATTGCGTTGAATCAGTCGGTGGATCACGGATGGAGGTAAACCTGGTATGAAGTGGTCATCTGGTCTAGTCTTACTGGCGCTTCTGGTCATATCTGCTGCTTGCAGTTTACCCGGCACACAGGTGGGCCAAAACAGCACACAGGAAGTTCCCCGCCCGGAGCTGGCTGCAAGCTCTACTGCTCAGGCAACAGTCACATCCAGCCCTGACCCTGACATCCCTGTTACTGAAGCCCCAGCGATCGCCCCAACCCTGAAGCCGCCGGATGCCGAAGGACCGACCGCCGGTATTTGCCAGGGTCCGCCGGAGGGTGAGCTGGTGGTGATCACCATCCGACCGGATGTGCCCGAACCACGCTGCATCCAGGCCTACCGCCACCAGCGCCTGGTCATGATCAACGGGACCGATGTGGAAGTTCAGGCCCGGTTGGCAGGCTTTGAAGTGACCTTACAGTCAGGCGAAGAAGGCACCTTTGATAAGGCGCTGGGGGAATACCTGCAGCCGGGGGCGCACTTCCTGCAGACTACCTCCCCCGGGACGGGCGGCGAGCTGATCCTGCTGGATCAGTGAACTGCACCTACTACGGTCGGGCAAAGACGATCGTGTAGTATCCGCCCCACTCGCTGTTTGGATCGTAGACATACCCGACCCCGGCCTCGGAGTTTTGGGCGTTGAGGATGTTATCGCGGTGCACCTGGCTGTTCATCCACCAGGTGACCGCCCCATCGGCGGTGCCGCCGAAATCCGGGAAACCCACGTAGATATTCTCATTCGCATTGGAATATGAGTAACCCTGGGCGGCGATGCGATCGTACCACAGCGAGCCGTCCGATCCATTGTGGTCTACGAAACCGTTGCAGGCCATGTCCCGGCTGTGGATCAATGCCGCTTGAGCCAGGGCACCGTTCGAGGCGAGCGGTGACAGCCCATTGGCAGACCGATTCTGGTTGACCAGCACCAGAACCTGCCCTGCCACGGCAGCGTCAGCCTGAGCCGCACAGCCTGCCGGGGGCGTGGGAGGCGGCTGGGAGCCGGGATCAGGTTGGGGCTGGTCGTTTTGATCGAGGAAGCGCACCGCGATCTTGACCCAAAAGGTGTCGGCACGGGCGCTGCCGGTGCCGAAGCGCTGCCCGGAAGGATCCTCGAACCACCAGTGACCGATGTGCGTGCCGCCGCGCGTGGGCGACACCAGGTCGACGGACAGTTCAACCTGCTCTCCAGGAGGAACAGTGACAGGGAAGGGTTGGCTGAGCGGTCCGCTCATGATATCCCCGGAATAGAAGACCAGCTTGTAATCCGGCGTCCAGGTGCAGGTGCCATCGTTGCGGAAGCGCCAGGTCTTGGTAAAGGACGCGCCCTGCACGAAGAATGTATCGTCTGGTATGGTCACATCGCCGTAATAAGCGGGTTTCTCCTCGCAGCCCTGGTCTGCCTGCGGAGAGGCTTCTGGCGCGGCAGCTGGCGTGGAGGCAGGCGCGTCTGCAGTCGGCTGGGGCGGGGCGTCGGTGGAGGCGGCAGGCTGGGTGGGAGCTGCCGTCGGTGACGGGATCCCTTCCAGCGTAGAGGTGGGCTGGCTGGTTGGGCTAGACTGGACTGGAGCGCCAGCCAGGGTTGGGGATGGAGAGGAGAGCGGCTGGGCAAAGGTCGGTGTCGGGGTGCTGAACGGCAGCGCCTGGCTGGGAGCAGGGGCAGTCGTCGGTGCGGGAGAGCTGCACCCGGCCAGAATCAAGAAAATGCAAGCCGTGAAGAGCAGGCAAAACAAAGATAGAAATGATGGGCGTGTCATCTTACCCCCCCAGGGGTCGAGTAAATATAGATCGAATTGGACAATTATAACTTATTATGTCAGGATAATACACTGAGATCCGGACATAAATGCTTGACACCGGGAAATTGGAGGTAGAAACCAAGGC
>CAZGIX010000189.1:0-9627 GCA_964525785.1 uncultured Anaerolineaceae bacterium | reverse complement strand
TGGCTTGATGCGGGACGATCAGGTTGATATCCGTCATCTTGAGCTGGGCCATCTCAGCAGCCTCTTGCGAGGCGTGCGCCATTACCCGCGTGGCAAAGCGGAATACCTCGCGACCATTCATCTGGATGTAATGCAGCCCTTTTGACACCGTGTCCAGGCTGGCGGGGAGCTTGCTGCCCCCTGCCGGTACGCTCAGCGAGTCACCCCCGGATCCATCCGAGCGCATGACAGCCGAAAGCAAGCCGCCGGGCAGATCGCTGGCTTGCAGGACAAAGGCGCCGGCCCCATCTCCAAATAAGATGCATGTGTTGCGGTCTTCCCAGTTGATCAGCCGCGACAGCGTCTCAGAACCGATGACCAAAGCGTTGCGGATTGCTCCGGATCGAATAGCCTGGGTGGCCATATTCACGGCAAAGATGAACCCGGAACAGGCCGCGGAGAGGTCGAACGCGCCAGCGTTGACTGCCCCGATTCGATCCTGAACCAGGCAGGCGGTTGCCGGGAAGATGTGCTCTGGTGAGGAGGTAGAGACGATAATCAGGTTGATCATCTCTGGTTGCAGTTTGGCCATCTCCAAAGCTTTGATGGCCGCGTCCGTTGCCAGCGTGGCAGTGGTCTCATCCGCGCGGGCGATCCGGCGCTCACGGATACCCGTACGGGAGATGATCCACTCATCATCGGTATCAACCAACTGGGCCAGGTCATCGTTGGTCAATACCCGCGTGGGGGCTGCCATCCCCCAACCGGTGATATGGGCGTAGCGGCTCATTGGCCGGCCTCTGTGAACTGGCTCAAGATGATGGTGGCGTTATGTCCACCGAAACCGAACGAGTTCGACATGACCCGCCTGACCACGGCAGACCTGGCCCGGTTAGGCACGTAGTCCAGGTCGCATTCTGGGTCGGGGGTCTCGTAATTAATGGTGGGCGGGAGCAGCTGCGCCTGCAAGGTCTTAACACAGATCAAGGCTTCCAGGGCACCCGAAGCACCCAACAGGTGCCCGGTCATCGATTTTGTGGATGAGATCGGGATCGAATAGGCATGCTCTCCAAAAACTGTCTTAATGGCCGCGGTCTCGCTCTTATCGTTCAGCGGGGTGCTGGTGCCGTGGGCGTTGATATAGTCGATATCGCCCACACCCAGCCCGGCATCCCCCAATGCCATGCGCATGCATAGGGCCGCCCCCGCTCCGTTCTCGGCCGGGGCGGAGATATGGTAAGCATCGTTGGTGCTGCCGTACCCGCTTATCTCGGCCAGGATGTGCGCCTTACGCGCCAGGGCGTGCTCCAAGGACTCGAGCACCAGCACCGCCGAGCCTTCACCCATCACAAATCCGTCCCGGTTGCGGTCGAAGGGGCGGGAGGCGCGTTTCGGGTCGCCCTGGTAGGTGGAAAGGGCAGTCATCACCCCCAGACCTGCCATGGCGATGGGTATGATGGCGGCTTCGCTGCCCCCTGCCAGGACAACGTCGGCATGATCCCGGCGGATGATCTCGGATGCCTCGCCGACCGAGTTGGTGCCCGTCGCGCAGGCAGTCACCACCGCCATATTCGGACCGCGCACCCCCAGGTGGATAGCGACCATTCCGCTGCCCGAGTCGGGCAGCATCATCGGGACCATAAAGGGGCTTACCCGGCCCGGTCCGCGTTCCATAAAGACCTGCATATTCTCGAACAGGCTGCCGATCCCGCCGATGCCGGTCCCAATGACCACGCCGATGCGGTCCCGGTTGCCGTCATCGATGACCAGCCCGGAATCGTCCACCGCCTGCTGTGAGGCAGCCAGAGCAAACTGGGAAAAGCGATCCATGCGCCGGGCCTCGCGGCTGCCGAATAAGGCTCCGCCGTCAAATCCCTTTACCTCCGCGGCAAATTTGGTCTTATATTCACGCGCGTCGTAATGGGTGATCGCATCTACACCCGAATGACCGGCAGCGAGATTTTCCCAGGCAATATTGGGGAGATTGCCAACCGGGCTGATGCATCCTAACCCAGTGACAACAACACGTCTACGCATGTTTCCTCCAGAAACAGGGTTTTGGTTATCTTAACACCGATGGTATTTCAGGGATACGAATAATAACATGACAGATTTGGTCTAAGTATCTGTGCGAAAATTATGGTTTTGGTGTAGTGTGTGCGGGCTATGCCCGCACACACTACACCAAACTTCCCTATTTTCGAATAGGTTCTGAATCTGTTTGACTATAGGCGCTAATTGTATGATGATTTTCGAGTTGGATGTTGAGAATGGGCGGCTATATTGGCGTATACCTGCTGAACATGCAGGCGGTCATGACCGGCGATGATGCTCACCAGCTCATCCAGGTGTGTGGGTCCGAAGATGGCGTGTCTGATCGGGCGCTGCCAGTCCGACGGGCTCAATCCGCTGAGCAGGTCGATGAGGCGCTTGCGAGTATTGGTAAAGTGAGCCAGCGCAGCATGGCCATCCTGGCGGATGTACTGCCGCTCTTCTGCCCAGGGATCGGTATCTTGACCAGGGATGAAGGGGTTGCTCTCGTTGGCAACCTTCTGCAGCCTGGGATAGTTGACCTCAGCCTCGACATCACGCAGGTGGCAGAACATCTCTGTCTGGCACCATTCGCCCGGTTTGATCCGAACATTCCAGGCGTCTGGGGGCAGCTGGTGGCTTAGGCTCTTCAAGGCGGCTGGTGTGGAGCGCAGGATCGCCAGCATGGCAGACGGGCCGGTGTAATCGGGCGCCAGAGCTTCCGGAGGAGTGGTTTCAATCCAGTCCAGGAGGTTCTCCAGCCTTCCGCTGGCGTGCCTGGTCGAGTCAGGAGAGCTACCGTCGTCCTTGTCTGTCACCAGATATGTGGCGAGTCCCAGGTCCTGCGCACAGCGGATGTCGCTTTGCAGGTCATTTCCGACCATCACGGCTGGGGATGCAGGCCAACCCAGCAGAGCCAGCAGCTCAGCCAGGTAGGAAGGGTTGGGCTTGGCAAAGTGGACTCTGTCATAAGCTGGCACCAGCGCGAATGGGGTTCCATCCGGTGTAAACCCGCCCCAGGACAGCCGCTGTTGGATGGCGGTCAGCGGAAAGAGCGGATTGGTGGCGATTACCAGGCGGTAGCCGCGCTGCAGAGCCTTGTCCACCATCTCGATTGCACCAGGCCGCGGCCGGGTAAGTGACTTGAGTGATGGAAACACTTCTGCATAGAAGCGGTCGATGGCGGGCCGGGCAATTTCCTTGTCCACGCCGATGCTGGGATAGAATGCAGCATCGAAGACATCGCTTAGCAGGCAGTCGGGGTCCTGGTTGGCGACCATGCGCCGGGTAGCTGCCAACAGACGGTCGACAAAAAGGTCAGGTTGAACTAAGCCAGCCATATGGGCTGCCAGCGCACGTGTGTATGCGGACAGGAATGCGTGGAGCGGATTATCCAGTAAGGTATCGTCCAGGTCAAGCAGCAGCGTGACTGTCACGGTCATTCTCCGGATTTCCCCTCGTCCAGGGTGAATGCAGGCGGCAGTGGATGACATTCGCCGCAGCCGATGTGCGGATCGAAACCTGAGCGGTCGGTCTTTACGCAGAACGCGGATACCTGCACCTGGGGTTTAAAGAAGGGCAAGCTGCGTTTTATCCCTGGAGTGAGGTGCAGGTGGTCACAGGCGTTGGCGAGCACTATCTCCGGCACGGGACAGCCCGTGCAAAGGGCTGGATTCCAGGCTAAAGGCGGCGAGGCGTCTGCCAGCAGCCGGCATTCCTCATTCTTGCGGCCGCGGTAGTAATCCCCATAGAAATATCGACATTCCTTGCCGGCTGGGGTTCGCATGCCTGGCTAAGCCCTGGTGAGGTAGCTGCCCGTGCGCGTATCTACCCGGATCGTATCGCCTTCTTCGACAAAATTTGGGACCTGGACCATCAGACCGGTCTCGGTGGTGACTTTTTTTGTAACGCCTGTGGCGGTATCGCCGCGCACTGCAACGCTGGCCTTGACAACTTTCAGGTCGACCGATGTGGGCAGCTCGATATCCAGCGGCTCTCCCTGATAGAAAGTGAGCTTGACTTCCAGACCTTCTTTCAGATAGCTGGCGCTGTCGCCAAGAATCTCAGCTGAGATTGCCGGCTGGTCGTAGGTTTCCAGATCCATAAAGTAGTAAAGATCCTGGTCGGAGTATAAGAACTGGACATTGTGGTAATCCAGGCGCACATCTTGCACCCTGTCACCCGAGATGAAGGATTTATCCAGGATGGTGCCTGTGCGCAGGTCACGGGCGCGCACGCGGATGGTAGCTTTTCCCCGGCCTGGCTTATGATGTTCGTAATCCAGGACTTTATAGAGAGCGTTATCCAGCTCGAAGGTGACACCTTTACGCAGGTCATTCACGTCGATCATATACCTTATCCTTATCAAATGATATGGTCATTGGCAGACAGCCTGGGGAGCGCAAACGTGCAAACCAAATTTGCGCTTAATGAAAAGTGAAACGTGGACAACCGCTGGTCGAATCACGTTTCACGTCTCGAACACTCAGTATGCGGCCTTGACTACATTATAGTCCAGCGGCAATGGCGTGGCAAGGGCGTTTCAAACCGCAGCCGACAGCGGGTGTATCAGGCGTTCTTACCTATGGTAAACTTGTGCTAATCGTTACTAGCGGCTATCTCAAAAACAGGAGGACACCCCAAATAACCATTTTTGAGATGACTTCTAACCAGGCTACTGCCCGGAGGGACGGATGGACGGGAAATCGAAAAAGATAGTCTACATCGAAGATGAGCAAGATATGATCGACCTGGTGCGCCTGATCTTGGGCCGTAAAGGCTACGAGGTGACGGGCGCGAACGGGGGTCGGGAGGGCCTGGATTTAATCAAGACGACATCCCCAAACCTGATTCTGCTAGATTTGATGATGCCAGACATGGATGGCTGGGAGGTCTACCAGCAGTTAAAAGCCAACGAACAGACCCGTACCATACCGGTGATAATCATCACTGCAAAAGCACAAAATATCGATAAGGTGTTGGGCATCCACATTGCTAAAGTCGATGATTATATCGCCAAGCCTTTTACCCCGGGACAGCTGATCGAAAGCGTGGAGCAGATTCTCGGAAAGGGTAAATGATCCCTGCCCTTTCCGGTATCACGAATGCGCCAGATTACCATCCGCAACATAACCAACCCCATAATCCAGCCCGTTCGAGCGAAATATTGCACTTCTTTTTTCTGCCAGCTGCGCGGATGGACGTTCCGGCGTTCGATCGGCCCGCAGGAAGGGCTGTTGTTGGTTCAGGGCAGAGAGAGTAAAATTGATGCGGCGATCCACATGCTGGCAGTCTGGACTGACCTGGCGGTGATCTGGATGGACAACAGCCGGAAAGTCGTCGATGTGCGCCTGGCGCGTGCCTGGCGCCTGGTTTATTCCCCAGCCAAACCGGCCAGGTATGTGCTGGAGATAGCCCCATCCAGGTTGGGCGACTTCAGGATCGGCGACGAAGTAATCTTCGAAGAAATTATCGATGGATAGGTTGATTATCAAGCCTCTGATATTGATCTTGGCCGTCTTGATCGGGCTGGGCGGTGTGCACCCGGTGGGGGCACAAGAATCGCAGCCCGAAGGGCCGGTCTACATCGTCCAGGAGGGCGATTCGCTGTGGAATATCGCCCAGCGCTTTGGCGTGTCGATGGACGACCTGGCGCAGACGAACGGAATCTCCGACATCAACCAGGTCTCAGCCGGCACCCGGTTAGTGATCCCGGGATTGGATGGCATCCAGGGTGTGCTGACCACCCGCCAGGTCTCCTTTGGGGAAAACATGCGCAGCCTGAGCCGGCTGTACCGCCTGCCGGAAGGCGCCCTGGCGCAGCTCAACCATATCTCGAGCCCGGCGGAGCTGTATGCCGGCTACAACCTGGTGCTCCCCGAAAGCAATGCGGTAATCAGCAGCACCCAACGCTCGCTGCTGCCTGCCGGACAATCGCTGTTAGAGCTAGCCATATTAAAGGGTGTGAGCCCCTGGGAGATCGCGGCGAGCAGCAACCTGACCAGCACCTGGCAGGTGGTTCCGGGCGATATCTTATTTACACCGGATGATTCTGCTCGCGGTCCATCGGGACTGCCGGGACAGATCGCGGCGGTGGAAATCAATCCGCTGCCGCTGCTGCAGGGTAAGACTGCGGTGATCCGGCTGACCGGCGAGCGGGGATTGAATCTGGGCGGCTCGCTGATGGGGCATGCGCTGAACTTCTTCCCGGACGGCGATGGCTATACAGCGCTGCAGGGAGTACACGCCATGACCGAGAGCGGCCTTTACCCGCTGACGATTACGGGCACCCTGCAAGAGAGCACCCCCTTCACCTTCACGCAGAAGGTTTTCGTCCAGGCGGTCGACTATCCATACGACCAGCCGCTGACGGTCAATCCCACGACCATCGATCCGGCAGTTACCCGCCCTGAAGACGCCCAGTGGACGGCGCTGGCAGAGCCGGTATCCACGCAGCGGTTGTGGTCATCCCGGTTCGGATTGCCGTCGCCGCTGGATGTGGAATACTGCCTGGAGACAAACGAGTGCTGGACTTCTCGTTTCGGTAACCGGCGCTCGTACAACGGCAGTCCTTATAATGCCTTCCATACAGGTTTGGATATCGCCGGCGGCACGGGCACGCAAATCTTTGCCCCCGCGCCAGGAGTAGTGGTGTTTGCCGGACCGCTGACGGTGCGCGGCAACGCCACCATGATCGATCATGGTCAGGGAGTGTACAGCGGTTATATGCACCAATCTGAGCTGTACGTGAAAGCCGGGGATAGAGTGGGGGCCGGAGATGTGATTGGTCTAGTTGGAGGGACGGGGCGGGTTGAGGGGCCGCACCTGCATTGGGAGATATGGGTGGGCGGAGTGCAGGTGGAGCCGCTAGATTGGCTGGCGAATGAATATCCCTAGGGATGTCGATGTGCTACCGGAGCGGTTTTTAGATCAAGCATCTTCGTCCAGTGTATCGGTATCGGCGGTTTCATCATCTTCAGAGGGGAACTCAAATTCCCCAGCATAGTACTTTCCCAACACCTGCAGGGCAAGCAGCTTGCTGCTGGTGGGGACCAGGATTTGAGATTCGCCAAGCATACCGACTGTCAGACCGTAGGCGCGCCCGGCGCCTTCTTTGGATATAATAGCCGGGATGCCTTGAGCCTCGAGTAAGCCCCTCAGCAGTTCAGCCTGGATGTCGCTGTTGACGGTCTCAACTTCTTCCCAATGCTCTTCACCCATGGTGATGTCCTCCAGGAAATTGACCGATAAACGGCAATGTGTACAGTAATATTCGGAGATGATTGGTCATGGCGCCAGATGGGCGGCGAATTTTCGAAATGGTTGGATAGAGTATAATACTACCGCTAGGAAACCGCAATGCAAGCGGTTGCGGGTAGCATATTTAATATTCATATTTGAGGCCTGAGAAATTATGGCAACACCTTCACTTTCGCTGCGCGAGGATTATTGGGAGACTTTTGATCTTCGCGAAGCAGATATTGAGTTTATTTACAACTATCTCCTCGAAACCGAGGAGCCAATGACGACCAATGAATTGGTAGAAATTCTGGTCCGGGAGCGCATCCAAAGCGAAAAGCAGCTGATCGAGCAGCAGCGCAGCTCTGGCGGTCAGCTGTATATGCCCAAGGATCATTTCAAACTGAACCAATCTCTGGTATTTCCGGCTATCGATTGGCGCCAAGGCAAAGTGGTCGGTAAGCGCCCTGGACGGAATCTGGATATCGGTGAGTTCGAGGTGATAGAGGTTGCTTTCGAGGATGGTGAGCTTCACGAGTATGCATCAGGTCTGGACAGCCATGCGCTGAACACGCCGTCTTCACTGGAGATCGAGGATAACGGCCTGGCCCCGGAATATGTCCTGGAGAACTACTTGGAAGATCTGGTGGAGAATATCGAAAAGGAATTAGAGACCAATCCGGATTTTGTGCGCATTGCCGGTCGCTGGTTCCCCAGGGCTTTGCTGGTGGATATCAATATCGGGCACCTTAACCTGGCGGAAGCTGTCCTGGATATAGCCAGCGGCGGTCCGCTGCCGACCTCGGCATTGCTGGAGCAGATCGAGTTAAACAGCAACGTCAACCCGAAGCTGCTCGCTTTTTCCATGGATCTGGCCCTTCAGGAGGACCAGCGCTTCGATGAAGTTGGCTCAGCCGGTAAAGTGCTCTGGTTCCTGCAGCGATTAGAACCCCCGGAGGTCCTGGAACCGCCGCTTTACCTGCGCTACAGCGGAATGGACTACGACCGGACACTGCTGACCGAGGAAATGCTGGCCCTGGAGCGAGAACTGGATGATGAGCTCTCGCCTCTGGAGGATAAATTCCGGGCTGCAAACGATGTGGAAGTGCGCCTGATCTTCCCCCACTGGAGGGCGGGGACGCTGCCGCTCTCCGCACGCCTGCGCCATCTCTTCCCTACCGCCTATGAGGCGCCGCGCATCCGCTTCACGCTGGTGGATGGCGATACCGGCAAGCAGGTTCCAGCCTGGGTGGTGCGGGCGAAACGCTATGTCTACGGTTTGCGAGAATGGTATCAAGAGCATGGCTTACAGCCAGGGAGTATTATTCGTGTACAAGCCGGTGAGCACCCGGGTGAAGTCATCATCAGGAGCGAGAACCGCCGCCCATCCCGTGAGTGGATCCGCACTGTGCTGGTCGGATCGGATGGAGGCATGGTGTTTGCCATGCTCAAGCAGGTGGTTACCACGAACTACGACGATCGCATGGTGATCGCTGTTCCGGATGTAGAAGCGGTCGACCAGATTTGGGAGCGCATGCAGAAAGAGCACCCACCATTCGAGCGGGTGGTGGTCAATACAGTCAAGGAGCTGGCTAAACTCAACCCGCAAGGTCACGTGCACGCCAGCGAGCTCTATGCAGCCGTCAACGTCGTGCGGCGTACGGCACCGGGACCCCTCCTAGCTTTGCTGGCTTCCCGGCCCTGGTTTGCCCACCTGGGCGATATGCATTATCGCTTTATCGAGTCGGACCGGTCTTCGTGATGCAGTTTCAGTGAGGAGGGGTAATTGATCGAGGTCAGACGTCTCAGTCTCATCAAGCCGACTTTGCAAACCCGCTTTCACATCGACTTCGACTGGTGGAGGAAAAGTGACAGGAGCTGGCGGGTGTATTTGCGCAGCAACCTGTGCCCTGATCACCAGAAAATGTTCGAAGATGAGAACGCTGAAGAAGAAGTCGATTGGGTCGATCCGGATACTGCTGAAGTGCAAGTAGTCGATGGATTGCAGCACATCCTGATCACTCACTGCGCCAAGCAGGATGGATTTATTACCGAGCATTCGACCTTGGTCGACGCTGCTTTCCGGGTCTTTCTGGCTAACGGGAATACACCGCTCACCCCGGTGGAATTAAGTGAAAGGCTCGGGCGGTCGGCAGATACGATCTTGAAGACAATTTCGGGGATTCGGGTGTATAAAGGTATACGCCCTTACGTGGAGTAAACGCCCCTGTAGCTCAACGGACAGAGCACCTGCCTTCTAAGCAGTAGGTTGTGGGTTCGAATCCCGCCAGGGGCGCTAGAACAGAATATATGGCGGTAAACCACCCTTACTGTCTACTCAGTATGAAGGGGGTATTATGAGCGAGGGCTTGGGCACGA
>CAZGIX010000188.1:0-9733 GCA_964525785.1 uncultured Anaerolineaceae bacterium | reverse complement strand
TGGTTATTCAGTTTTTAAAGTGCTGCGACTACCAGGTTACTGCAAAAGTCGAGTATTTAGATAGACTATTTTGGACAAAATCAGAAGTCTGGGAGTACGAAGCCGAATGGAGACTTAAATATCCGCGGGCCAATGCCCATACCGCTCCAGGCTTATTAAAACCACATGGTGTAATTTTTGGTCTCCGCACACCGGACAGCACAAAAGACCTTATTCGGAATTGGGCTGGGGATATCCGCTTTGGTCAAATTGTGCCATCTCGCGAGCCGTATCGGATAATTGTCAAATGGGAGTGAGGAAATATGTTTAAGAAATCGTCTGATGCGAAACCGAGTAAAAAACTTTCGGGAATGCTGGATGTCCTCGTCAACATGGCGGAAGACATGCTTGAGAAATTTGGTGAATTCGATCCCATGGGGATGGTATTGACGAGGGATGGCAAAGTCACTTTTTTGGATTCGACCTTTATACAAAGAGACAGTCCGGCAAAAGGGCTGACATCCAATCAATTACTTCGACAAATTGAAGACGGCATCCGTGATATACGGAGCCGATCAAAACTGGATTGCGCAATCATTTTCTACGATGCTGCCTTACGAAGCCAGGATGGGAGTGAAGAATCAAAGAATGCTTTGGTCGGCAGGTTGGAGGAAAGAGGTAAAGGCGCCTTTCAGGTCATCATCGAATACGAAATCAATGCCGGGCATTTCGAGATAGTCTCTCAATACTTCATCCCCAAGGAGTATCATTTGATCCCCGATTAGAAAGCCATAACAATTCCGGAAATTCTCAAAAATATATAACGCCTCGGACTTCCATCCTATGCTGGCAGCACAGCCTCGTTTCTCCCCGCATCTCAGGGATTTCACAACAAGGGGTTTGGGGTGATCGGCGGCGGCAAAGCCGC
Source organism: uncultured Anaerolineaceae bacterium (assembly GCA_964525785.1). Taxonomy (GTDB): domain Bacteria; phylum Chloroflexota; class Anaerolineae; order Anaerolineales; family UBA4823; genus JAQBDA01. The sequence goes on along the minus strand of CAZGIX010000188.1, from coordinate 8,826 downwards.
CACCGATCACCCCAATATACAATCACCTCATGAACACTTTCAGGGATTTCACGTTCTTGTGAAAGCCCTGGATTTCCACCCTCCGCGCTATTGACGATTGAAATCTATATCACTATAATTGTAATAACAAGATTACAAGCATTCTCGATGGATCGATGTGCGCAGACCCCCATGAACAAATCCATTGACTTTAACAGCAACATCCCCTACTACATCCAGCTCATCGATCTCCTCAAGGGGAAAATTGAATCGGAGGAGTGGAAGCCCGGTGACCAGATACTGAGCGAACCGGAGCTGTGCGAGGCGTATGGCGTCAGCCGTACCGTGGTCCGCCAGGCGCTGCGTGATATTGAGCTGGAGGGGCTGGTAATCCGCAGGAAAGGCAAAGGCACGTTCGTCGCCGAGCCCAAGATCAACGAGAGCCTGGCCCAAAAGTTAACCGGCTTCTACCACGATATGACCGATCGCGGGTTGATGCCCATCACCCAGGTTCTGCGCCAGCAGGTGATCCCAGCGCCAAAGGTAGTGGCTGAGTTCCTGCGCATCCCCACGGAAACCCCGGTTATCGAGCTGGAACGGTTGCGCTCCGTCAACAGCGAGCCAATCGTCCTGGTCACCAGCTACATGCCCTACAGCTTGTGCCCGCAGCTGGCGACAGCGGACTTCAGCAATCAATCCCTGTACGATTTCCTCGAGAATCACTGCGGCATCCTGATTGCCTATGGGCAGCGGTATATTGAGGCTACGCTGGCGACCGAGGCGATCGCAGAGCTGCTGCAGATCGAGCCGGGCGATGCCCTGCTGCGTCTGGAGAGCGTCAGCTTCATCGAGGATGGCACGCCGGTTGAATATTACTATGCCCACCATCGCGGAGATCGCTCACGCTTCGAAGTCGAGCTGGTGCGCGTGCGTGAGCATGGGATGCGCCGGGAGGCGTTGGGTCCTTCTCCGGAAGAATTCCCCCGCTCGAATTAAAAAAAGGGCAGCCCGAAGGCTACCCCGATGACACTCGCCCAAGTGTCAATAACATAATACACCCAATCCATTAAACCGCAGTTAACATCCGTGTTAGGCTCCTCCTCCTTGCAGATATGCAAGTTGGCTGATTTCTTCGTTATAATTTTCTCAGCCATGCCACCCATTCTGTTTCCACTAAACCACAGCCGCGGCTGGTTTGCCGGGCTGCTTGCCCTGCTGTGCCTGGCAGGCTGGCAGACGCTCGCCGCACGGCCCATAGGGGAGCTCCTTTCCCCATCCGGTTGGACCTACGCCGACCTGCGCCTGCTCGACCCGGCGGATGCCTCGCGTCCAGACCTGGATATCCTGGCGGCATATATGCGGCGCTCGGCGGATGGTGATGAAAATCGCCTCGAGCTGCGTCTGGATTTCCTGGACCTGGATATCCACAGCTCCCCATCTGTAGTGATCATGCTGGATGCCAAACCCGACAGGATGGGCAGCCAACCGGTGGGTGCGGCACCTGCAACGCTCATCGTATCTGCCGATGGCAGAATCCAGGGTTATGATGCCGGTCTCGAACCAATCCGAGGTCTGGCTGCGCTGGTGCAGCGCGATCCCGTCATGGATACGCTGGAGATCAGCATCGATGCTACCGCCCTGGTCGGAGTGGACCAGCACGCATTTCCGCCAGTACTGCACGCCCAGGTTTTCGTTACATTTCCCGGTTCATCGCTGATCGCTGACCGCACCGCAGCCTTCACCCTGGGCGGATCTCCGCCTCCTCCGGCGTTCATCCTATTAGCCTTTTGGAACACCTACCCGGCTTACACGCCCGCTCAGGCACTGCGCCGCTGGGATGGCGCCCATACCGGTCCCGCTGGGGGACGTCACGGCCTGTCCAACCTGCTGCGCCTGGCCCGCAGCCATGCTGTCCCGCTGGTGCTGCTAGACTTGAAGACACCTGCCTGGCTCTCAGCGATGGATTATGGCGGCGACCTGGATCTGGTTGAAGATCTAGCTTCCAGCGGCTTGCTCATGCTGCCGGATGTATGGCTACCGCAGGTAGGGATTGATCCCCATATGTTCGGGGATGCAGCCGAGTACTCTGTCCAGCTTGCTGGCGGATTTAGACTGCCGCCTACGTATTATGCCTATGCGCAAACGGCGAATTACCTGCCCACCGGCTATAACCTGGCTTTCCTTCCGGCGCAATCCACCCAGCCGCTGACCTCCGTTTATCGCTGGCGCTCGCTGCGTATCATTCCTATCCCCATCCCTTACCTGGAAGCCAGCCCCCAGCTCCAGCCGGCCCAATCCGGCCTTTCGCTCGAGGCTCGCCGGCTGCTTGTATCGGCGGCGCTGGATACTGTGCACCCGGCATGGGTGGTGCTGGGCGGAAACCTGACCAGATCTGCATGGGGCAACCCGGAGGCTGCCCGCCAAGGGTTCGATTACATCGCTGCCCACCCGTGGATGCAGATGATCGGCTATCACGATATTATTTCGTCTCCCACCCTTCCAGCAGACGCCCAGGCTCTGGACGCAACGAGCAGCTTCCAGACTGTGGGTGTCCCGCGGCCGCCCTCCCCGCCTTCTCTATCGGATACCGACGCGGGACCACTGCTCGAGGCTGCCCTCCAATCCATGTTAGCGCTTGCCTCTCTCCCCGCTGGAGATGATCCACGCCTGGGCGCAGTGCGCAGCATCTCCGCCGGGCAGGTGAACGTCTTGCTGGCCGCCGCAGCCTGGGCGCAAGATCCCCAGCCGGTCTCAGATTGTGAGACCGACATCGATCTAGACGGCAAGCCGGATTGCGTGCTGGCTTCGCTCATGGTTTACACAGTCTACGACCCGGACCTGGGTGCGCTGACGCATGCCTTCGCCCTGACCCCATCCGGCGAACACCAGTGGATCGCTCCCTCGTCGCAGTTCACCTTCGATGCAGGCGATCCAGCTACCTGGGACCCCTCGCTCGGCCTGGCAGCCGACCCAGGAGTGATCCCCGGCGCTTTTAGCGATAGCTCTGGCTCGTACCAGGCAGAGATCGAGCCCGGTCGCCTGGTATTCACCAGTTCCTCGCGCGGATCAGTCAAGACCTTTACCCTGCTCGAGGTCGGTCTGCGCATTGAGCTGATTGGAGCACATGGCGCTGCACTCAGCCTTCCACTGGCCCTCGATCCCTGGCAGCGCTTCTCGCCGGGATGGGGGGACTTGTATCAAGGCAGTCTTACTGCGGATGGTTTCAATTGGGGAGCGCCAGATGGATTTGCACTGCAGGTAAGCTCATCTGCTCCCCTGGCAGCCTCGACCTTTAAGGACACTGAGCAGCTCATGGGCAAAGTTGAGAATCCCAACACGGAGTATCTCCCCGGACACTACCTGCCTTTCCCTCTGGCCCTGCTGGAGATCACCCCCGGTCAGGAGCTGGTGCTTACGTTCAAGCTGGTGAGGTAGAGTGTCGGGCGCTATTTGGGGAGATCAGCTATTCACCATCTCCTCCAAATGACACGCGGCCCATCGTTGCGAGTAGCGCAGCGACGAAGCAACCCCCATCCCGGTTGACACGGAGATTGCTTCGGCGAAGATCGCCTCGCTATGACCAGGGCTCTAATTCGGGTAGAAGAGCGTCCTGGCACTATGGAGATACTTGCAGGATGATCTCCGATTCGTCCTCCGGGTAGCAGTATACGTCTTTTACATCCTCCTCGTCACGCAAATAACCGCAGTCCCTATTATCTTTCCACCTTGGGATCAGCTGGCCCCAGTAGAGGTCTGTGGAGGTATCCTCTCCTAGACCGGTCCAGACCTTTACAGTCCTGTCTTCGCGCAGCACGAAAGTGCTGGGAAATTCATAGCGCCCTTCAGGACCCGCAATCGATTCCACCCTGATAAACCAGCCACCCAGATTCACGTTAGAGCTGCTGGTATTCTCGATCTCGATGTATTCATTCAGCTCATCCAGGGGGAAGATGATAGGCGGGTCGTAGTAGATATCCACGATGTACACACCCGGCTTAGGCGTGGCAGTGACTTTAGGTGTAGGGGTACGGGTGGGGGTCCGTGTGACAGTCGGCCGCGGGGTAGGTGTATACGTGGGATGCTTCTCCACCTGCGGGAAGTAGATCGTATCCGCCAGGGCAGTCACGGCGCTCAGCAATGTGAGAGCCAGCAGGAAAGCCACCAACCACTTTATTCTCGGCTTCATCCAAACACCTCCTTTGGGCGAGATGTGCAGCCAAACGATTGGATCGATGGATCGTCGCCATGGATACTATTATAGTAGAGGTTGCGCGCTTCGGGAGGGAATAGCATGGCACCGGGTGTCTGCCGGGTACAGGATTGAAACTGAATTTTGGGCAGCCATTAAAACAATCCCTTCCCAGTTTGAAAAAACATGGGAAGGGGGACTGCATGGCGATACGAGGTCGGTGCGAAGGGAGCGCATGACCAGCTATCGCCCCAGGTTATCGATAATCATTACCCAGCAAGGACACCATTACTATATCAGAACTTATAGAATATATCAATACGGCAAGTACCTAGATCCAGGATTTTTCCCATACCAATGCTGCGTTTAGATGTTGATGGGAGTGACACCTCCATCAACTACCTTACACTCGTTATACAGCCAACCTGGGCTACCCAAATCCAAACGAGTAGCCCAGGCTGTATCACCACTTGAACGCGCCTCGATTTCGAAAGGTTTACACCGTGATTAGCGCGTGGTCAGCGGGAGGAAAACCATCCAATCTGCCGCAAGATCAACCGCCAGTGAGATAGGTGGAGAAGGAACCAGCACCGGGCAGTCTGCGCCAACGCAGTTGATGCGTCCGGCTGGAGGACCGTTCACAAATGGGTTCAGAGGCGAGTTTGCCGCCACATAGTCTGCCAGAATCTCATCCATGTAGTCCCTGGTCGTCACCCGGCTGTAGACATTGGGATACCCGTCGCCGCCGGTCGACATAAAGTCGTTGATCGCCAGCGAGTAAGTCGAAGCATCTGTTAGATCAACTGCCGGACCGGTACAGCTACCATCTTCTGCCTGGCGTACAGCTCCGGTCACACGGCTGCCGGCAGACAGGGTAAGGTCATAGGTGAAGCACAGCCCCGAGACCTGCGGGAAGCGCCCGTTTGCAGCTGGCATGGCTGAGACGCCGTTCTCAAGGAAAGCTTTCAGCTCTGCGCCGTTGACATTCAATGTCACCACGACATTACCAAAGGGCAAGACACCCAGCACCGAGCCGCGAGTGATCGGGTATGGGGGTGGGGTGAAAGGTGGGCAGAAGTCGTCGGCGATGTCCGTCGTGGGGCAGGTCAGGTCAGCACGCAGACCGCCCGAGTTGGTGATTGCAATGTCGGTGGAGTAGGTAAACCGCATCGCATCGGTAGCCACGTTGCCGACCAGCGATTCGCACAGGCGCCCATCATCACGATCGCAGGTATCCATCCTGGGGATGGCCTTTGTGGCACTGCCGATCACGGTCGCCATGATCGGAGCGATCTGGGCATTCAGGTCATTAATGTAGGCCTGGATGTCAGGATCTGGCGTCATGCCGATGTTCCATGGCTTGTGATAATCGGCTGTTTTGTAGATAACCGCTTTCGTGCTGGTGTCGACGGTCAGCCTTACCCGGATGAAACGCACCCCAGAGTTGGGATTCTGAACGACCAGGGTTCCATCCGGTCGATTCAAAATATACTGAGTGTGGGTATGTCCACCGAATACGGCATCAACATGATCGACCGCGTCAGCCAGGGCTACCAGGGCAGACGTCTCATCTGCGCTGAGAGGCGGTACTCCTCCGGTAGCGCCGATATGCCCGATGGCAACGATTGCATTGACACGACCTCTTGAACGCAGCTTATTAACTTCCTTATTTATCGCCTGGGCTGGGTCAGTGATGATAAACGGATCCACATTGCCAGGGAATACCAGCTCCGGTATCTCGGTCAGTGTATAACCCACCACGCCCAACTTGAAGCCGTTGAACTGGAAGATTGTTGACGGTGTCCACTCAGCTGGCGGCTTATTGGTGTCTGGATAGACTACATTGGCATTTAGATAGGGGTGGTCTGATGCCGGAATCAAGACCGTACGCAGGTATTCCTGACCGCGATCGAACTCGTGGTTGCCAAGCGAGTCGGCATCGAAACCCATCATGTTCATTGATACGACCGCTGGAACATCACCAAAGAAGTTCGAGATCGGTGGCGTCGCACCGGCAGTGTCTCCGCCTGCCATGGTGATGGCGCCATCCTTGGCTTCAGCCCGGTACAAGTCGAACCACGGTTTGAGGAAAGCCGCACCGCCTATGCCATAGGATGGTGAAGAGAATGTGTCCGCTGTCTGGCTCAAGGGGATGAGCTGCCCATGGTAATCGCTCAGATAGAGTATTGTAGCTTCTTTATACCTGCCAGGGGATTTGAACAGGTCATAGAGGATCTTCCCGCGAGCGTTAACCGGACCAGGCACATCCAACAGCATGGCAATAGTGGGTGCCAGATCGACTGCCCGTACGCCAGATACCGGACCTTGCTTACGAAAGCTGGGACCAGCCGCAACGAATGTGGCGTGCATATTGATGCTATCAGCCAGGTTAACTGTATCTGGGAGGTAGCCATGCTGCCCGAAGAACTGCGAGAAGGCTACCGTCTGGCCGAAAGTGGCTGCATCAAACTGATAAGGCGGATTAAGAACCACCACCACATCCCCACTGCGGTTGGGGTGCAGCGAGTCGCTGCCATCCACATCGCGCAGCTCTTCCTTCATCATGATCCGCTGGACCACCTGTGCACCAGGGTTTTCCGGGTCGTACAGATTCGCAAATGCGTCTACGATCGCCGACCGCACTTGCTCATACGTGGTCCCCGAAGGCAGCGCGGTGTTTACGTAAATTTGGGCTGTACCACCTGCCCAACATGCCTTTGCCAGGTTGATGGCGCAATCACCGGTACCAGCTCGGCAGTTGCTGAATACCTCGGTTGGCGCCGCTCCGCCGGTATTCTGCAGTCCAGCATCAAACAGGACTTTACCTGCGTTGACTGCCTGCCATTGGGCGGAGAAACCATGATCCGATGTGGCAACTATATCTACATTCTTGCCCATCAATCTCTTACCGAGGGCCAGGGTCTCATCAGCTTCCATATATGCTGCCTCCAGGAAACCCTCAGCGACCTCTGGCGAGATCAGCTCTCCGAAGGAGTAGTAGTTGTTGTAATATGGATTCACCAGGCCGTTAACCGAGGGAACGGTTAGTCCCAGGAACATGTGCGAGAACTCGTCAGTCACTGAGTTGCCCAGCATGAGCAGGTCCGGTACATATCCCATACCAGGAACGCTCCCGCCATCTACAGTCGGAACGGGTTTGCTGCCGAGGATGAAATTCAGATAAGCGAAATGGGCATCCTTCCACTTCAAACCCTGCTCAATATAGGTGTGGGCATCGACCAATCCCGACTCAATGATAGCGTAATCGGCTGCAATAGAGCTGGGAAACAGTCGGTTCAGGTCGTCTTCAAAGTCACCTGGATAACCGCAGCCATTGCAGGTTGCTACCGCTCGGGTCACCGAGGAGAAGTACAGGCTGAATTGGGAGAGGTCGGGTGCAAATAGCATGGCTTTGACGTAGAATCCGCCAGTCTTCCCCGCTGGATTATCGAGGATCACCTTGACATCTGCCCATTCGCTCTCAGCCAGATTGGCGACTGCCATACTGCCGTCTCTCGCGTATGCGTTCGGGACGATCAAGACGCGATCGTAATTCGGCACCCCATCATCACTCGAATCATACACGTAAAAATCGTATTGATCATTGGCAATAACCGGATTGCCGCCGCTGACATTGGAGCCTATGTCAAAAACACCCTCTTTTGCCGGGCTGTAAGAATCGGGGACGTTCACCCAGCCAAGCGCTTCAGCAAGATCGAAGCGCTGATACTGCACTCCGAAAGCGTTCGCGCCATCAGGCTGTCCGGGGACGTCCCAGTTGGTCCACAGGCCGCGATTCGAGAAGAAGTTGCGGTAATCGACCACCGGGCCTTGTAGCGGGGTGGCGGTTCTTGATCCACCAGCCCACTCAACTGATACAACGGTTTTCCCGGCACGCTCAGTCGCTTCGGCGATTGTATCTGCTTGTAGTACGCCCGCAGAGAAAGCTGAAGTGCGGTTGTTGAAGCTGTCACCCGTACGGAAGAAGGTATTGTTCGTTGAACCGTGCTCACCGGGATACGCACCGGTCGCCAGGGTATACCAGCCGGCACCGGTATTGGGCGGGAAGGCCTGCACCAACCCATTATCGCCGCGCACACCTTCGCGCAACAACGAATTGAAGGTTGGCATAATCTTCTTATTACTGGCAAACCGTTCCATCAGGTCGGGGCGCATACCATCCGCAGCGAAAAAAATTACCCCATTGGTGTTTGGCGGCTTCTCTTTCTCGGGAGAACTGGCCACCACCCCTGGTACGGAGATCATCCCAGCCATTAACATCATGATCATCAGCAGAGAAAATAGTTTCAGCTTCACAGGTATTCTCCTTCTCAAGATAGGTTGTGTAAATGTACACTGTAAACTGCTCATGCAGAGTGCACACCATTCAACGGGATATCACTCCCCTTTGCTTGCATTGTTCAGTTTTCTAATTGGCTATGATCTTGTCATTCGTCCTCCCTCTCTAAGCAAATTTACCAGCCGTTCCTTGCTTTTAGCCCTTTAAAAGCATGCCTGCCAAATTCAAAAGGCATAAACCTATTTATCAATACCTTCGCCAATCAGTCTGGCTGAACAGGCATTTTGACAGGGTGAACCCGACCCAAAGCGGCCACTTTGTGGAAAAGTTGGGAAACTAAATTGTCATCGGGTTTTTG
>CAZGIX010000187.1:0-9810 GCA_964525785.1 uncultured Anaerolineaceae bacterium | reverse complement strand
GGTTGAAGCATGGGCTCCATTTGCAGAGGGAAGGAATAACATTTTTCAAAATGAAATCCTGCTAACCATCGCCGCAAAACACCAAAAAAGCGTTGCCCAGGTAATTCTCCGCTGGCTTGTACAAAGAGGCATTATTGCCCTTGCAAAATCAACCCGCAAAGAAAGGATGATAGAAAATATCAGTGTGTTTGATTTTGAATTAAGTGCGGAAGATATGGCGGCTATGACAGCTTTAGACACAAAAACCAGCAGTTTCTTTGACCATCGTAATCCTGAGATGGTCAAATGGCTGGGCACTAGAAAACTGGATGTTTAATAAACGACCCAAAACATAGAAGTGATCATCGTCACGCCATGCGGTTCGCCAAGTAGGTAAAGACCTAATTCTTCTCAGGAGATTGATCGTGAACATCGGATTACAAATCCCGTCTTTCAAATATCCCGGCGGCACAGCTGCGATCCGTCCCAAACTTAAAGAAATCGTCACTACCGCAGAAGCATCCGGGTTTTATAGCCTTTGGGTGATGGATCATTTCTATCAAATCAAGGGATTGTTTGGAGAAGCCTATACCGACCCAATGTTGGAAGCCTATACCACGCTCGGGTACATTGCCGGATTAACGGAAAGAGCCTATCTCGGTGTGCTGGTCACGGGCGTGATTTATCGCCATCCCTCGGTCCTGATGAAGATGGTCAACACCCTCGATATTCTCACAGGGGGGCGTGCTTATTTCGGCATTGGCGCGGCATGGTATGAAGAAGAAGCAAAAGGCTATGGGATCCCCTACCCATCAACTGCCGAGCGCTTCGAGCAACTGGAGGACAATCTAAAACTGGCGAAGGCTCTCTGGGCCAGCGAGGAGACATCTTTCGCTGGTAAGCATTTTTCTGTCCCAGCCATCACCAATAATCCCCGCCCGCTTTCAAACCCGCACCCGCGCATCATGGTTGGCGGCACTGGCCCGAAAAAGACCCTGCGATTGGTTGCCCAGTATGCAGATGCCTGCAACATCGGCGATTGGGTCGGCAAAGGGAACATGCAAAAAGCAATAGACGATCTCAAAGGGCATTGTGAGGCTTTGGGACGCGATTACAGTACCATCGAGAAAACTTCCCTCTGTACGGTTCATCTTTCCGGAGACGATACGGCAGATCGCACCATCCGGCTCATCGAAGAACTCGCGAAGATGGGGTTCACCCACGCGATTTTCAACATGCCGGATGTCTACAAAATCACGCCGATCGAGACCTTTGCGGAGAAAATCATCCCGGTTGTGGCGGGACTCTAAACTGACGATCTATTGTATTCGACATGGAAATAAATCTTGCAAGGAACAGTGCTCTTTGGTCCCCGGGACGTGCGCTTTGAGCAGCGCCCCGAGGATTGTCGAACCGACCGACGCCATCAAGGCGCTGCTGCGCCCGTGAGGTGAGAACCTATGACTGCATGGACGAACGATGAACTGACCAAAATAGGATCCGCAGAAGAACTGGAGATTGCATCCCTCCGCCAGGATGGCACGCTGCGCAAGCCGGTGATCATCTGGGTTGTGCGCGTCGATGGCGACCTCTACATTCGGTGCGTCAATGGGCGTGAGGGGGCCTGGTTCCGCGGCGCGCTTACACAGTATCAAGGTCGCATCTGGGCCGGCGGGGTGGAGAAAGATGTCACCTTTGTGGAGGAATCTGTCCCCGACATCAACGCCAAAATAGACGAAGCCTATCTCACCAAGTACCGCCGCTATCCCCAATGGGTTGCTCCAATGGTCACCCACAAGGTGCGAGCCGCAACAATCAAACTGGTGCCACGCGCGGCAGGAACAGGCTAAAAGGAGTTTGAATTGGAATATGTAAAACTTGGAAATACCGGGATGGATGATAAGATTGAAGTTTACTGAGATGGCAAAAATACTCATCACCGGGTCAGCAGATGGCCTGGGCCAACTGTCAGCAAAGTCGTTAGCTGATCAAGGTCACCAAGTTGTCTTACATGCGCGCAATTCCGAGCGCGCCCGTTACGCAAAACAAAAAGTGCCTGGAGCCGAGCACGTCATATCAGGAGATTTGTCCGACCTCGATGAAACTATAAACGTTGCCTACGGAGCGAATGCGTGGGGGCGATTCGATGCTGTGATCCATAACGCTGGCGTGTACCAGACTCCAACAAGAGAAATTTTTATTGTCAATACAATAGCCCCCTATATTCTTACCTGTTTGATACAAAAACCCAAGCGCTTGATTTACCTGAGCTCAAGCATGCATCTGCATGGGCGTGCAAACCTGGAAAACTTTAAAAATGACTACCCTCGCATCAGTTATTCAGATTCTAAGCTGCATGTAATGATGCTTTGTATGGCAGTAGCACGCAAATGGTCAGATGTTTACGCTAACGCAGTCGATCCAGGTTGGGTCCCTACCAAAATGGGCGGGCAGGGTGCACCGGATGACCTTCAAAAAGGATACGAAACACAAACATGGCTCGCAGTAAGCAACGATAGCAGACCCAAAGTAAGTGGTCGCTATTACTATCATCTAGCAGAAAGACGCTACAACCCGCAGGCTGGCGACGTCATGCTGCAAGAGAGATTTCTGAGCCTTTGCAGAGACATCACAGGCGTTCCTTTTCCCCAATAGATCCGGTCGGAACACCGCGCCATCAAGGCGCAGCTGCGCCTGTGAGGTTTAAACCCATGACTGCCTGGACGAACGATGAACTGACCAAAATCGGATCCGCATCGGTAGGTGACCGCCCTGCCCCCGGCGCCATTCAGGGGTGCTAGAAGACAGCCTGTACTATAATTGACCTATGTCTATGCCAATTTTAGCCACGAAGCTGTACATCCCTCCACCCCGGGCTAAAATTGTCCTCCGCCCCAGCCTGATCGAGCGGCTGAACGAGGGTCTCTCTGCGAGCCGCAAACTGACCCTCATCTCGGCACCCGCTGGTTTTGGGAAAACCACGCTGGTGAGTGAGTGGGTCGCTGCCCTCACCCCTAACCCCTCTCCCAGTGGGAGAGGGGAAGGGGTGAGGGTGGCCTGGCTATCGCTGGACGAAGGGGATAACGACCCCACACGCTTTCTGACGTACTTTATCGCTGCGTTGCAGACGCTTGCCCTGAGCAAAGCCGAAGGGATTGCGGCAAATATTGGAGCAGGAGCGTTGGCTTTGCTCCAATCCCCTCAACCGCCGTCCATCGAATCGATTCTGACAAACCTGCTCAATGACATCACCACCATTTCAGACAGCTTCATCCTGGTGCTGGACGACTACCATGTGATTGATTCCAAACCGGTTGACGAAGCCATCACCTTTCTACTCGAGCACCTGCCGCCACAAATGCACCTGGTCATCGCCACGCGTGAGGATCCACAGCTACCCCTGTCCCGGCTACGCGCCCGGGGTCAACTGACCGAGCTGCGCGCCGCCGACCTGCGCTTCACCCCCGCCGAAGCCGCTGAATTTCTAAACCAGGTGATGAACCTGAATCTCCCGGCAGAAGCCATCGCCGCCCTGGAGACCCGCACCGAAGGTTGGATCGCCGGTCTGCAATTGGCCGCACTCTCCATGCAAGGCCGGGAAGATATCGCCAGTTTTATCCAGGCTTTCACCGGCAGCCATCGTTTTGTGCTGGACTATCTGGTCGAAGAAGTTCTCCAGCACCAGGCTGAACAGATCCGCAGCTTCTTACTGCAAACCTCTATTCTCGACAGGTTTTGTGCTCCTCTGTGCAATGTTGTCACTAAGCGGGAAGATGGCAAAGAAATGCTGGATATCCTGGAACGCAGCAACCTGTTCCTCATTCCGCTGGATGATCAGCGCCAATGGTATCGCTATCACCACCTTTTCGCCGAGGTTCTGCAAACACATTTGATGGAGGCGCATCCTGATCAGGTAGCTACCCTTCATTTGCGGGCGAGCGCGTGGTACGAGCAGAACAGTCTGCGACCCGATGCTATCCGCCATGCACTGGCTGCTAAAGACTTCGAGCGCGCAGCCGGCCTGATCGAACTGGCATGGCCGGCAACAGAGGCGGGAAGTATCCAGTACGCTACATGGCTTGGCTGGGTGAAGACGCTGCCGGGTGAGTTGGCCCACCCCCGGCCTGTGCTCAATGTTTGGTATGCCTATGCATTACTGGGCAGAGGTGAGATGGAAGCCGCGGAAGCCCGATTGAAGGACGCCGAACGATGGTTAGTAACGGCAGATACGATGAAAGTGCAACCTGATACCCCATCCGTTGAGATGGTCGTCCTAGACAAAGAACAATTTAGTTCTCTACCGGCGGCAATTGCTGTCGGCCGCGCATATATCGCCCAGGCACTCGGTAATATTCCAGATACGATCAGGTATGCCAGCCGAGTGCTTGAGCTCGTGCCCGAAAGAGAGCTTCTCCGGCGCGGACAGGCGTCCATGCTCCTGGGGATTACCCACTGGGCAAGTGGGGACCTGGAAGCTGCGGATCGGGTCTTCGCAGACTACACCATGAAACTGCGGACAGCCGGCAACATCCCGGATGCAATCAGCACAACCGCGGTTCTGGCTGATATCAGGTTGGCATTGGGGCGTCTCCACGAGGCAATCGGCACAGTCGAGCAGTGTTTGCATTTTGTAATGGATCAGGGTGAACCAATTTCTCTCGATACAGCTGACCTGCATCGGGAATTGAGTAAGCTGTATCTTGAACAGGGTAATCTGGAGGCGGCCGCGCAACACTTGGAGAGAAGCAAGGAACTGGGGGAAAAAGCGGAGTTACCTGTTTGGCGGTACCGTTGGTGTATTGCCCAGGCTCGGCTCAATGAAACACAGGGTGACCTGGATGGGGCTCTCGCACTTTTAGACGAAGCGGAACGCCAATATACCAGATCACCCTTGCCCGACTTCTGTCCCATATCTGCTATGAAAGCTCGGATATGGGTTATGCAAGGCAGGTTGACCGAAGCCCTGAGTTGGGCGCGTGAACGGGGCTTATCCGCTGACGACGATCTCAGCTACCTGCGCGAGTTCGAGCACGTCACGCTGGCCATGATACTCATCGCCCGGTATAAGATCGATCTGGCAGATGATTTCATTCATAAGGCAGTAGAACTGCTGGAGCGCCTCCTGAAAGCAGCAGAAGAAGGCAGCCGGATAGGCAGCGTGATCGAGATACTGGTGTCCCAGGCACTCGCTCACCGGGCACTGGGCAATATCACGCCTGCTCTCGCGCCGTTGGAGCGTGCGCTGGCGTTAGCCGAGCCGCAGGGCTATGTCCGCATCTTTGTGGACGAAGGCGAACCAATGGCGGAGTTATTGACAAGAACTGAAGCTAATGACGGAACACCTCGCTTGAAGGAATATATTTTCAAATTGCTTTCGGCTTTTGAAGTGCACAAAGTGATTTCCCCCTCTGGTTCCGCTTTGCCTAGCACTCCTGTGGAACAAAACAAGTCCTTACTCCTTGCGAAGCAAGCAGTCAGCCCACAACCTTTGATCGAGCCGCTAAGTGAACGTGAGCTGGAAGTGCTCAGGCTGCTGAGAACCGAATTGAACGGACCAGAAATTGCCCGCGAACTCATCGTGTCTCTGAGCACCGTGCGTACCCACACTCAGAACATCTACACCAAGCTGGGGGTGAACAACCGCCGGGCTGCTGTCCGCCGCGCTGAAGAACTCGATTTGTTGTAACAAGTCTTTATTAGAAGCTGTCTCAAAAACAAGGTAAAGGGGGTGGTGTTTTGCGGCAGCTGCGCTGCCGCAAAACACCCCAACTCACTTTTTTTGAGATGAGTTCTAGTAAAACCACGGTCCTGGCAGGGGTTTTGAGTTACCTGCCGGGGCTTTTTGTTTTCCCTCGCGCCCTCCGGTCAATAAATCCAGGACTTACGCAGTTAAGGGAGGAAGTGGGTGTGTGGGCGGGCTGCGCCCGCGTACACACCCAAACTTTTCTCCTGAAATGCGTAACTTCTAAAATCATTACCTCAATCATCATATGTACTGATGACGCCTTATCACAGTTTCTTGTACCATTTGGTTGAAGAAAAGAATGGATGCTTATACGAGGCATAGCATGAGTGAAACACACGCATTACCTGAATACCATGACGAGTCTGGACATTACGAGATCCGACTCAAGGGACACCTTGATGACCGGTGGGCCGATTGGTTTGAGGGCCTGACCATCACGCTGGAAGAGAATGGCGATACTCTCTTAACCGGGCGCGTGATCGACCAGGCTGCGTTGCATGGCTTGCTCAAAAAAGTGCGTAATTTAGGCATGCCATTGATCTCGGTCGGTCCTGTCGAACCCGGCCCGGCAGATGTGTCAAATGTCAAATCATAAACAGGCGTAGGCGGCTTATTTACGCTAAAATCAATCCCAACAAGGAGAATAAAAATGAAAACGTACAGAACGAACGCAGTAATGGCAGGCGCCCTCTACTTCCTGGGAACAGTCTTTGGAGTTTTGGGCGGAGTCCTTGGCGGCGAAGTGTTTACCTCGCTCATTTCCGGCAAACCGCTAACCGGGGTGGATATTCTGAGCCTCGTTGTCGCCAATTCGTCCCAGATTACCGGGGGGGCATTTTTTACTCTCATGATGGGAATTTCGCTGGTGGCGATGACGGCTTTCCTCTACCCGATCTTCAGAAAAGACAGCGAAGAACTGGCGTTGGGCATACTGCTTTTCCGCGGGGCACTGGAGGGAACCGCGTATTTTATTCAGACCATCGGCTTTTTGACCATGATCGTACTTGGCAACGAATACGTTGCCACCGGGGCTGATTCTGCCGCTTTGAAGTCTATGGGCAATATCCTGTATCAGTCCCAGGACATCCTTGCCCCGGTCGCTTCAATCGTGTTTCTCATCGGCGCTATGTGTTTGTACATCTCCCTCTATCGCACCCGGTTGATCCCCCGCTGGTTGACCGTCTGGGGCTTGATCGGCGTGGTTCCCTATTTGGCTAACGCCCTGCTGCATTTCTTCCATGTCGATACCGGAGTTGGGATCTATTTGGAAATCCCGTTGGGTATCCAGGAACTGGTGATGGGACTCTGGCTGGTCATCAAAGGCTTCAACCAGGATGCAGTCAAGAAACTGGATACCAAGAAGAGAGAACTCGATGACTGACAAGAAAGTTATGGAATCACCCAATAAATTAGCAAGAATGACAGGAGTTCTGTACTTCCTTGTCATCCTGATGGGTGTCGCGAGCGAAATGATCGTTCACAACTTCATTATCGTTCCCGGAGATATTACAACAACGGTCAAACACATCATAACTTCCGAAACGGTTCCCCGCCTTGGTTTTGTCATCAGCCTGACCCGCTTTGCAGTTTTTATTCTCTTGGTTCTGGTCCTGTACAAATTGTTTGGATCGGTAAATAAAGACTGGTCCCTGGTCATGGTTGCATTTGCGCTGGTCAGCATTTCCATCGGAATGGTCAGCCTGCTCTTTCAATATGCCGCTCCGTCCCTGTTGAGCAGTAACGGCTATTCGACCGCATTTACAACAGAGCAGTGGCACGCACAGGTGCAGTTCTTTATCAATATGCAGAGGATGGGAGATAAGGCTTCTCAAATCCTGGCTGTCTGGTTCCTTCCACTTGGCTGTCTCATATACAAGTCGGGTTTTTTTCCAAAAGTCTTGGGTGTCTTGATGGTGATTGCCGGTTTGGGCTACGTGACAGATTTTTGGGTCTTCTTTCTTCTTCCCAATCTCAATTGGCAGGTTGCGGGAATTGCATTTTTGGGAGAACTACCGTTCCCCCTCTGGCTATTGCTGAGAGGTGTCAACGTCGAACAGTGGACAAGTCACGCACTGGAAGTGGCCTGACGGCGCCACATCAAAAGAATGGAGAGTTATCAACATGAAAGCCATCTTTTACACCCAATACGGTCCGCCGGAAGTGTTGCAACTGGTGGACGTTCTCAAACCGACGCCGCGTGACCACGAAGTGCTGGTCAAAGTCCATTCCACCACCGTCACTATCGGCGACACAATCATGCGCAGTCTCAACCTGCCCGTCCATGGCTGGCAGAAACTCATGGGTCGCCTGATCCTGGGATGGCACAAACCCAGGCGTCACATCCTCGGTATGGAGCTGGCCGGGGAGATCGAGGCCGCCGGGCGGAAGGTGACCCGCTTCAAGACTGGCGACCCGGTTTTCGCATCCACCTTCGCCGTCAATTTTGGCGGCCATGCCGAGTACAAATGCCTGCCCGAAAACGGGGTTCTGGCGCTCAAACCGGCCAATCTCACCTACGAGGAGGCCGCCGCCGTTCCCGGCGCGGGGCAGACAGCCTGGCAGTGTCTCAAAAAGGGAAAAATCCAACCCGGGCAGAAAATCCTGATCTACGGCGCTTCCGGCGCGGTGGGCACCAATGCGGTGCAGCTTGCCAGCCGCCACTTTGGTGCCCAAGTGACCGGGGTGTGCAGCACCGCGAATCTAGAATTGGTGAAATCTCTGGGCGCAGATCAGGTCATTGATTACACCCGGGAGGACTTCACCCAAAGCGGCGCAACCTACGATGTGGTTTTTGACGCGGTTGGCAAGCTTTCATCATCACAAGGTAAAAAGGGTCTAAACAAAACGGGCATCTATCTTAACGTTCATACTGCTTCAGATGGCGCTGATAAGATTGAAAACCTGCTCTTGCTCAAAGAACTGATCGAGGCGGGCAAGCTAAAACCGGTCATAGACCGGATTTATCCATTGGAGCATATCGTCGAGGCGCACCGCTATGTCGAGCAAGGGCATAAAAAAGGCAATGTCGTTGTCATGGTGGCATCAGCATAAATGGGAAGGCGGAGGTTGCGGCATTATAATTGATCTATGTCTGCGCCTGTTTTGGCCACAAAACTATATATCCCCCCACCCCGGCCGGGAATTGTCCCGCGCCCGCGCCTGGTGGAGCGGTTGAATGAGGGCCTGGCAGCAGGGCGTAAACTGACCCTCATCTCAGCCTCTGCCGGGTTTGGCAAAACTACACTGGTCAGCGAATGGGTCACTGCCCTCACCCCTAACCCCTCTCCCAGTGGGAGAGGGGTGCGTTCGTACTCGAACGCCGGGGTGAGGGCTGCCTGGGTATCGCTGGACGAAGGGGATAACGACCCTGTACGATTTCTGTCTTACCTCGTGGCGGCTTTGCAGATGCTTGCGCCGAATCTTGGGGTTGGGGCGTTGGCTGTGCTCCAATCCCCTCAACCGCCACCCAGCGAATCGATCCTGACAAACCTGCTCAATGAAATTGCCGCCATCCCGGACCATTTCATCCTCGTCCTGGATGACTACCATGCGATCGATGCCAAGCCAGTTGATCAGGCCCTGACTTTCCTCATCGAACACCAGCCGCCGCAGATGCACCTGGTCATTGCCACGCGTGAGGATCCCCACCTGCCCCTAGCCCGTCTGCGCGCCCGAGGCCAACTGACCGAGCTGCGCGCCGCCGACCTGCGCTTCACCCCCGCCGAGGCCGCCGAGTTTCTCAACCGGATGATGGGGCTGAAACTGAGAGATGCAGATATCACCGCGCTCGATGCCCGCACCGAAGGCTGGATTGCCGGGCTGCAGTTGGCTGCGCTCTCCATGCAGGGGCGCTCCGACACTGCCGGTTTTATCCAGGCCTTTACCGGCAGCCACCGCTTTGTGCTTGATTATCTCGCCGGGGAGGTACTCGAGCGCCAGCCTGAGCGCGTGCGCAATTTCTTGCTGCAAACCGCTATTCTCGACCGCTTGAGTGGTTCCCTGTGTGACGCCGTGACCGCACAAAATGGCGGCAGGGGAATGTTGGAAACCCTGGAGCGCGGCAACCTGTTCCTCATCCCGCTCGA
>CAZGIX010000186.1:1709-9850 GCA_964525785.1 uncultured Anaerolineaceae bacterium | reverse complement strand
ATCACATTGCCGAGGTAGTTTGGCAATTCAGATTGTCATCTACAAGCCTGATCACGTGGTTAAAGATGGATTTTGTCGTATTTCACCCATGACACCTGACACTTACGTGCTGGGATCAGGGCGTGTATACTTGGACATATAATTTACCGGTGTTTGCTCAGCTGGCGTATAAAACCGGCGTTTGAATCGTCCTGAATTTATCCGGTGCGATGGCAGACTGAGCAGCTATTTCTGTCGATATGGATAGATCGTCTGGAGGCAATCGATGGTTTATAAGGCCTGGCAAATTGTCAAGATACGCTACTGTGAGCATGCCGGGAGCGAGGTAACGATGGAAGCCGAACTGATGTACCCGGCCGATCACCTCCCCGACATGCAGCCGCGCATAATTGCCCACCGCTGCTCGCGGGCGATCGCCTGCAACCTGGATAACCGCGCCAGCTGTGTCTGGGCAGGCACCAACCCGACCTTCGATCCCTTCGCCGAAGACCTGTAAGCACGCGAACACTTCGCCATCATGGCAGGACGGCCGCGATTCCCTTGCCTGGCGCCTCCCCTCGCCCGGCAACAGTCGCAGCCGTCCACTGCTTTTAACGCCCCGGATATTTCAGGAAATCACACCCAGGCTGCGCCCCACGCGCGCAAAGGCCTCCAAACCCTGGTCCAGATCCTCTTTGCAATGCGCAGCCGAGATCATCACCCGGATGCGGGCTTTGCCGCGCGGCACAGTGGGAAAGCCAAGCGCCATGGCAAACACCCTGTTTTTGAACAGCTCGCGGCTGAACTGCTGGGCCAGAGGTGCCTCACCCAGCATGACTGGAGTGATGGGGGTGGTGCTCCTGCCGGTGTCGAAGCCCAGGCGGCGCATCTCCTCCTTAAAGTAACGTGTGTTCTCCCACAGGCGGTCTACCAGCTCAGTGGATTCTTCCAGGATGTCCAGCGCTGCCAGGCAGGCAGCCGTATCTGGCACCGTCATGGCAGACGAGAACAGGAAAGGCCGGCCGCGCTGCCGCAGCCATTCCACAACCAGCGGGTTGCCAGCTACCACTCCGCCGACTACCCCAAAAGCTTTCGAGAGCGTGCCCACTTCCACGTCCACCTTGCCGTGCAGCCCATAATGATCAACGATCCCGCGCCCGCCGCGCCCCAAAACCCCCTCCCCGTGGGCATCATCCACCATCAGGATGGCATCGTGTGCCTGGCTGACCTCATAGATCTTATCCAGCGGCGCTACATCGCCATCCATGCTGAATACGCCGTCGGTGATGACCAGGGCATGCGGGAAGCTGGCACGCTGCTCACTCAGCGCCCGGTTTAGATCATCTGGATCACAGTGGGCGTAGCGCACAATCTGCGCCCCCGAAAGGCGAGAGCCATCGATAATACTGGCATGATTCAGCTCGTCGGAGAAGATGACATCGCTTTTGCCTACCAGGGCCGGGATGGCGGCCAGATTGGCGTTGAATCCGGACTGGAAAGTGATCGCCGCCTCCACCCCTTTGAAAGCCGCCATGCGCTGCTCGAGCGCCAGATGCAGCTCCATCGTGCCCGCAATGGTGCGCACTGCAGCCGGACCTACCCCATACTTATCAACCGCATCCTTGGCAGCCTGCACAAGGCGAGGGTGGTTGGCGAGACCAAGATAATTATTCGAGCAGAAATTCAGCGCCCGCTTGCCATCTACGTTCAGCCACGCGCCCTGGGGGGAGCTCAATGTCCGGATGCGGTTGTAAAGCCCGGCCTCCCTTAGGTTGTTCAATTCATCCTGAATCCATTGCAGCTTGTTCGCCATATCTAGCCTCTCTTCTTTCGTCTGATGCCCAATAACCGCCCGAAGATATCCGAGCCGGTAGAGATCTCAGGCTGCACTTTAGGTTCTTCCTCCCACCTGGCAGCCTGGCGCTGGCCCCACCATACCTCCCGGCTGTCGCGAGCGCTGGCCAACCGGCCTAACAGCGCCTGCCCATCCTCCTGATCGATATCGCTGCGCAACGACTGCAGGGACGCGATCGCGCGGTCGATAACCCGCAGCACATTCTCACGCCCGAGTATCGCCGAGCTGGCGAGGGCCTGCGGTTCCCTGAACTGGACGCTCGGCGCAGTTACCGTGGCATAGGCGCGTCCGGCGATCTTGCGCGCCTCGAGCCAGCCGGGTTGGTCCACCGTAGCGTTAAGCAGCGCGGCAGAGATCAACTGCGGCAAGATGTGCGTGACAGCCATCAAGCTGTCGATCTCGGCGGGGTCAACAAACAGCGGAGATGATCCCACCATGTTGGTCAGGTCAGCCGCAAGCTTGATCGCATCCGAGGGCGTGTGCGATGGGGCCACAATGCCCATCACGCCGCCGCGGAACAAATCGGCGTGAGCTGCCGCGATCCCCGATTCTGCCAGGTGCAGGTAGCTGGGGTTTACTACCGGTGTCAGGCCGACATAGTACCGGTCCCCTGGCAGCAGCTCCTTCGCCCAGGCCGTCACCACTTCCTTAACCGGGGAGGTGTCCAGCAGGACGACATCTTCTTTCAAATCTGGGGCGATGATCTCGATAGTCTCGCGGATCTGGTCAATGGGGAGCGCCAGCAGGACAATGTCCGAGTCCCTCACCGAAGCCGGCAGGTTGATCGAAACTTGATCGACCGCACCCAGCTTCTGGGCCTTGCGCCCAATATCTGGATCGCGGTCGTGTCCCACTCTCTGGAACGTATCCTTCTGCTCTGCCAGGGCCAGCCCGAAAGAGGCACCGATTTGCCCCAAGCCGACAATTGTGATTCGTACCCTCATCATGACACCTCTTTTAGCACAATTTGCTCACAGCATATTTTCACATGAATTCGGGACAAGAATTTTTGTTGTAGTTTTGGGCGGCTTCACCGCCCAAAACTACAACAAAAGTCTTCATTAATAACTGCCATCTGCAGATTGTAGCCGCGCCAGGAGCCGGTCTTCTAAAATATCCCGGTCAAGCGCAGATTCCTCCTGGTGGCGCCGGATCAGTGCCACCGCCAATGGCGAGCAGCCGGCCTCGGTCGCCATCTCTGCTCCCCAACCCGGATGCTGCTCAGCGATCACGAAGGGTCGCCTCCAGCCGAATCTACTCGACCGGGTGCGGTTGGCTGGCAGTCGCCCCCACCTCTGGATGCTTTGCGGAGAGATGGCTTTCACCAGCACGATCAGGACGCGCTCCCACAAATATAAAGGGTGGCAGCTCTTGCCCACATCGTGCAGCAAAGCCGCCACCAGCAGATCTGGAGAATATTCGCTCGTGCCTGCCTGGCTTTCAGCGTATAAGCGCTTGAAGACCTGCAGGCCGTGCGACTGTTCGCTGGGCTGCAGGCGCGAGAAAAGCTCCACCTGAGCAGGGGTAAGTATGTTTTGCACCAGTTTGAGATCAGCCGGGTTGGGAACTGCATAGATGGCCTGCCAGAACTGGCGAAATCGATAGGTGATCCGGTCCAGCCTCATCCGACCAGTAGATTCATCAAGAAGGTCAGCGCGGGCGTGAGGATCCAGCCCAACGCGCCCACAAAGACCAGGCCGAGCAGGACGATTGGCGCGTAGGGGCGGATCGATTCCATGATCCGCACCCAGGCAGGCGGGAAGAAATATGCCGCGATCTTCTCACCGTCCAGTGGAAAGATCGGGATCAGGTTAAACAGCATCAGCAGAAGGTTGACATACACAAACACATACATCAGCTGCGGGATGGTGGGCAGGAAATGCTCGCTGGCTGTCCATACATCCATCTGCGCCTGGTAGGCCGAAACCAGTCCCAGCTGAAAGGGGATCGCCACTACGATCGCCATCAAGAGATTGGACAGCGGTCCAGCCAGGGAAACCAACATTACCGCGGCCGAGGATCGGCGCTGCAGTGCATACGGATTGATCGGCACCGGTTTGGCCCAGCCGAAACCAGCCACCAGCATCAGCAGCGATCCGATCGGGTCGAGGTGAGCGAGCGGATTGAGGGTCAGCCGCCCGTTCTGGCGAGGGGTCATATCTCCAAAACGGTCGGCAGTCCACGCATGCGCGAACTCATGCACCGCAAAAGCAGTCAGCAAGACAACCAGATGCGCAATCAACGTCGATGGGGTAAGACCAAGCATTCAGTAAGCTCCGGGGTGGATGGCAATTCCGGACAACGACGCAGAGAAGCGACGCTGATGACCGGTCATACCAGTGGGTTAGATTATACCATCCCAGGGTTCAGCCACCCGCGGCGTGATATAATGCCTCGCGATGCTACCTGAACTGCATATCGACGATCGAGTGCGATTGCGTAAGCCGCATCCTTGCGGCAGCTTCGAGTGGAAAATCGTACGCCTGGGGGCTGATATCGGTCTGGAGTGCCTGGTGTGTGGGCGGCGGGTTCTGCTTCCCAGGCGTACTCTGGCGCGACGATTAAAGACGCTGCACCCCTCGACTGACAATGGTTGATCAAAACACAAGACGTCCACGCATCTTATTCCTGTTTTCAGATACTGGAGGCGGGCATCGCAGCGCCACTGAAGCCATGATCGAGGCCCTGCATCTAAACTATGGGGAGCGGATAGGGACCGACATGGTAGATATTTTCAAAGATTACGCCCCGCGTCCGTTCAACTATATGCCCGATTTGTACCCGAAGATGGTGCGAGTGCCGCAAGCCTGGGGGTTGGGGTTTCGCCTCAGCGACGGGCAGGGGCGAACGCGCGTGCTCTCAGCCGGGGCATGGCCCTATGTGCAGCGCTCGTTCCGCAAGCTGGTCAACCAACACCCCTGCGACCTGATTGTTTCCGCCCATCCCCTGGCAAACGCGCCTGTGCTGCGGGCATTGGGCAAAAATCATCCGCCATTTATCACGGTCGTAACCGACCTGATTACCGCTCACTCTTTTTGGTTCCACCGCGGTGTCGATCTGTGCCTGGTGCCCACCGAAGCATCCCGCCAGCGCGCTTTGCGCTGCGGTCTCTCACCCACACAGGTGCGCACAATTGGCCTGCCTGTGGCGGACCGGTTCTGCCAGCCCGCGAGTGACAAGCTCAGCCTGCGCAAGCGGCTCGGCTGGCCCGCAGACCGGCCTGTAATTATCCTGATGGGCGGGGGCGAGGGTATGGGACCCCTGGAGCGCACAGCCCTGGCGCTAGAGGGATCTGGCCTGCCCGTTGCGATCGTGATCATCACCGGGCGCAACCAGGATTTGAAGCAGCGCCTGGAAGGCCGCTCCTGGTCAGCTCCCACGTTTATCTATGGATTTGTGCGCGATATGCCCGATTTCATGGCGGCTGCAGACATCCTGGTCACCAAAGCTGGGCCGGGCACGATTACCGAAGCATTGAATGCCGGTCTGCCCATGATCCTGTACAGCCGCTTGCCCGGTCAAGAAGATGGCAATGTAGTATTCGTAGTCTCCGAAAAGGCGGGTATCTGGGCCCCTACCCCGGAACGCATCACGCATGCCTTGCGCGGCTGGATCGAAGATCCACAGCTGCTCGCCAGCACGGCGCAAAACGCTCGCCGCCTGGCAAACCCGCACGCCTCCCGGCAGATTGCCAGCATCCTGGCGAACTCCCTGGGCGTGGATCCCCTTGAACAGAACTCGCGACCAACCCACTCCAGCTCGCTGAATTCCTGAGTGATCTCATACAGTGGCTGGGGCGGTTTGAAAACGACCTGAAGCAAATCATGCGACATAACCGATCGTTAAAAATGACAATGTTTCTGCCTGCAGCTCTGCTGGTATTCAGTATGAGCCTGTGCAACCTGCCTGGGTTAGGGGATGGGCCCACACCGACCCCGAATGTCACCCAGGCCTATCAGACGGTGGAAGCCAGGCTTACCCAGGCGCTCACCCTGACCCCGCCGGCAAGCCCGCAGAGTACACCATCGCCTTCTTCCCCTGCCATCCCGACCCACACCCGCGGACCTGCCAGCTCGCCTGTCGCCACCACGGCTGCTCCCCCAACAAGCCCGCCCACCGAGGCGAAACCGTGCGACCAGGCAGCGGCCGGGAGCCCCATCGACGTGACCATCCCGGATGATACGGTGCTGCAGCCGGGGGAGGCATTTACCAAGATCTGGCGCCTCCAAAACGCCGGTACCTGTGCGTGGAACAGCAATTATGCTGTCACGTATTTCTCCGGCGAACAGATGGGCGCGCCTGCCAGTGTGCCCCTGCGCGGTGACATCGCCCCGGGACAGACGGTCGACATCGCAGTTGACTTCGTGGCACCCAAGGAGCCCGGCAAGTACCAGGGCAATTGGAAACTCAGGAACGCCTCGAATGTTCTGTTCGGCATCGGCCCGAGCGGCGGCTCGCCTTTCTGGGTGCGGATCGTGGTCGCCGTTACCGCCACCACTTCACCGACTGCCTCCACCAGTACGGCGACGGTCACACCCACCACCACCCAGCCCGCCGTGCAAACCAGCGGGTCCGCCAATCTAAATCCAGGCGATGCGATAGACCTGGATTCGCTGGCGGTCAACAGCGGATCGGGTGAAGATCTCTCATATGAGAGCAACGCGGATGGCAAACACCCCCTGGTCCCCCAGGGCAGCACGTTGATCGGCGTCTATGGCAGCAATCAGCCCAGCCTGGCGAACTGCCAGGGGGCGAATCTGGCTGCCAACCCTGTGATTGTAGATGATCAGCCCGCGGGCACCTACCTGTGCTACCGCACCGACCAGGGCCTGACCGGCTGGGCGCGCATCACCGGCTTCAACATCGATACCTACGCCCTCAACCTGTCCCTGCTCACCTGGTCGCAGCCGTAAAACGATGGGAACGCTGTACCTGGTTGCCACGCCAATCGGCAATTTGGAAGATATCAGCCCGCGTGCCCTGCGGCTGCTGGGTGAAGTGCGCTTGATCGCCGCCGAAGACACCCGCCAGACGCGCAAGCTGCTCTCCCACTTCAATCTCCACACCCCGCTGACCAGCTACTTCGAGCACAGCCAGCAGGCTAAGCTGACCCGCCTGCTGGCCGAGCTGGAGCAGGGGGATGTCGCCCTGGTATCCGATGCCGGCACCCCCGGGCTGAACGATCCCGGATATGAGCTGGTGCGAGCGGCTTTGCAAGCCGGTCATCACGTCAGCCCTATCCCGGGACCCAGCGCGCCAGTGGCGGCCCTGGTCGCCTCCGGACTGCCAACGGACGCATTTCTATACCTGGGTTATCTGCCGCGCAAGGCGTCTTTACGCCGCCGCACCCTGCAAGGGGTCGCCAGGTTCCCATACACGCTGGTCCTGCTGGAGGCCCCTCACCGGCTGCTGGCTTCCTTATCCGACCTGCTGGCAGAGCTGGGCGAGCGGCAGATCGCCGTGGCCCGCGAGCTGACCAAGGTGCATGAGGAGATCTGGCGCGGGAAGCTGAGCGAAGCGCTCGTATATTTCCAGGAGCACGCCCCGCGCGGCGAGTTCACCCTGGTGGTGGCAGGGTGTGGTAATATTGCCGGGCCAAGCTGGGAGGAGGGGGATATCCGCGCCGCATTAGCCGAAGGCTTGCGCGCCGGGCAGCCCCCATCCCAGGCTGCGGGTGATATAGCAGCCCGCTCCGGTTGGCCGCGGCGGGCTGTGTACCGGCTGCTGACTGAAGACCAATCCCCTGACCAGGAGCTCCCATGAACTTAAACGACTTGGATGCGATGCAGAAAATCGACCCCCAGGATATGCTCAGCCAGATCGAGGCCCTGCCCGACCAGCTCCAGTCTGCCTGGGAGCTGGGTTCCAGGCAGATTCTGCCGCGCTGGGAGACCATCCAACACGTGGTCATCGCCGGGGTCGGGGGTTCGGCCATCGCGGCTGACCTGCTCCAGGCGTACGTTCGCCCGATGTGCCGCGTTCCACTGGTTATCCATCGCGATTATGACCTGCCGGCCTGGGCGCATGGAACGGATACCCTTGTGATCACCTCCTCGCATTCCGGCAACACCGAGGAGACGCTGTCTGCCTTCGAGAGGGCCAGGTCCAGCGGCTGCCGTATCTTAGCCGTCAGCACCGGCGGCGAGCTCTCCGAGCGCGCCCGGCATACCGGCGCGCCGGTCTGGCACTTCGAGCATGGCGGCCAGCCTCGCTCGGCAGTGGGATACTCGTTTGGCTTGCTGCTGGCTGCCCTGCACCGCCTGGACCTGATCCCCAGCCCGGCTGCAGAACTGGAAGATGCGCTGGC
>CAZGIX010000186.1:0-1609 GCA_964525785.1 uncultured Anaerolineaceae bacterium | reverse complement strand
TGCACCGCCTGGACCTGATCCCCAGCCCGGCTGCAGAACTGGAAGATGCGCTGGCATCGATGCGCCTCCAGCAGGCCAGCCTGCGCGCTGCTGTGCCAGATTACCACAACCCCGCCAAACGCATGGCAGGCCAGATGGTCAACCGCTGGGTGAGCATCATCGGGGCCGAGATGCTGGCCCCGGTCGCCCGGCGTTGGAAAGGACAGATCAGCGAGGTCGCCAAAGCCTGGGGACAGTTCGAAGATCTCCCCGAGGCAGACCACAACAGCCTGGCGGGCATCTACCAACCGGAGGCGCTGCTGACACAAATGGTGGTGATCTTCTTACGCGCCCCCAACCTGCACCCCCGCAACCGGCTGCGCGTGGATCTCACCAAGAAGACCTTTATGCTGCAGGGCATCGGCACAGATTTCATCGATGCGGCTGGCTCGACGCGCCTGGCGAACCAGTGGACCTGCCTGCATTATGGGGATTACGTATCCTACTACCTGGCGATGGCGTACAAGGTGGATCCGACGCCAATCGAGGCGATCCAATCCTTCAAAAGGGAGATGGACGAAGCCGGTGGATCAGACTAGTAGACTGTCAAAGCTGAATCCTTGGATATAAGTGCTTCAGTTTGATCCTTGCATCGGCAGTGGTAAACTGCCAATGAACCTTAACAACCTCAGAATTTCGCCGATCCTGCCATGCTAGAACTTCGCGGGTCAGTGTTTCGATATCCGGTAAGCGACGATCAAGACATTGTCGAGCCAAAGCGCTGAGTTCGATTTCTGCCATATTCAGCCAACTGCCATGTTTTGGGGTGTAGTGAAACTCGAAGCGCCTGATCAACCGCCTGGCCTCCTCTGGCTCGTAGGCTTGGTAGAAAGCGGCTGGTGTGTGGGTGTTCAAGTTATCCATCACCACCACGATGATTTCTGCCTCTGGATGGATTGCATCCGCAAGATACTTCATCACTTGGGCCCACTCCACACGGCGACGCTGGTCAGTCGTCTGAAGGTAGCGTTTGCCGAGCAGCGGCTCAAAGAGCATAAATAGATCCGCTACGCCCTGACGCTTGTACTCGTAGTCTTCCCGAACAGGATGTGCCGATTGAGCGGGAAGAGGCTCGCGAACATCGGCTAACAACTGTTTGGGCATTTCATCCATGCACACCAAGGGGCGTTTTGGGTCATAAGGCCGCTTATAGACCTCCAATACGTCTTCCATGTTACACACAAAGGCCGCATCTTCGTGCGGTGGGATACACCACTGCTCTTTCAGCCAAGGCTTAATTTCCTTTTTTTAAGAGTAGTGCGAATCGTCTCATGGGAGACCGCCTCGATATACATCCGCTCGATCATGGCTTTTTTCAACAAGCGTAAGGTCCAGCGTTTTTGGCCTTCGGGTGGTGCACTGCAAGCCAGAGCAATCAAATGCGCTTCCGCTTCTCCATCCAGGCTGTGTTCGTACTCTCGATCCGGTTTCTTGCGCTGCAGGGCTGCCTCGAAACCTTCTTGCGAAAAACGTCGTCTAACATCTCGAATGAGCATTTCGGATACATCGAATGCATCAACGATCTTCTCGTAAGTCCAATTGGGACCGTTTTCGCTGCTGTCCGTTTTAA
>CAZGIX010000185.1:0-9968 GCA_964525785.1 uncultured Anaerolineaceae bacterium | reverse complement strand
CTAGTTACATGACAGTCTGCAATTTTGGAGTTTTTGTACACGGATGCCGCAGGCACGCAGATCGACACGGATTTTTTCGTTTTTTCCGGGGTAATGCATAAATGTTTCGTTTGATTTATCCGTTGTGTCCATGTGCCTGCGGCAATACCTGCAGGCGAGCCCACCGGAGTAGCCTCTCTCGCCGGGTGGGGGCAGTGGCTGGTGGGCCCAGGAGTATAATATTTACCTACTCCCCTGGTGTCAGACCTTCGGTAATCTGCTTGAACACCGTAGAAGGTTGGCAAGCATGGAAAACCTACCCGAATCTCACGTTCCGCTGACCCGCTATGCCTGGCTGTCGATCGCTGCCGCGCTGACGATGATCGTCTTGAAAACCGCGGCCTATTTGCTGACCGGATCGATCGGACTGCTCTCGGATGCCATCGAATCGACCGTCAACCTGGCGGCTGCCATTGTGGCTTTGATCGCGCTGAAAGTAATTACCCGTCCAGCCGATGATGAGTTTACATTCGGCTATTCCAAGGTGGAATATTTCTCCAGCGGTTTCGAAGGGGGGATGATCCTGGTGGCGGCGGTGAGCATCATTTTCAGCGCCCTGCCGCGCCTGCTTCGCCCGGTGCCCTTAGAACAAGTCGGCCTGGGCATGGTGATCTCGGTGATCGCTTCGCTGATCAACCTGGGCGTGGCTCTGGTTTTGATGCGCGCCGGACGGCGGTACAATTCAATTACCCTGGAAGCAGATGCGCGCCACCTGATGACCGATGTCCTGACTACCGTAGGTGTGCTCGCCGGGGTTGGGCTGGTCTGGCTGACCGGGCTGGTGCGCCTGGATCCGATCATCGCGCTTTTAGTTGCCCTCAACATCCTATACACTGGCTACCGGCTGCTGGTGCGCTCGTGGCGCGGCCTGATGGATATATCGCTGCCACCCGAGGAGCTGGATGCCGTGCGAGCTATCCTGGATTCTTACAAGGCCCAGGGTATAAACTACCATGCCCTGCGTTCCAGGCAGGCCGCGGCGCGCAAATTCCTGGTCGTGCACCTGCTGGTGCCCGGCAGGTGGTCGGTCCTCAAAGGACACCGGCTGGCCGATCAGGTCGAAGCTCAGGTGCGCGCGGCGCTTTCCCAGGCCAACATCGTCACACACGTCGAGCCCATCGAAGACCCGCTCTCCATGCAGGACGCCAGCATCGACCGCAGGTGAGTGCGAATCGCGTCAACCGTCTGTATCAAGGTTGGGGGCATACCTCCAGATGAAGGAACTGGAGGCACTCCTCGACAGTAAACCAGCGCGTCAGGCGTGATTTTGCCAGGCGGATCAAGTCCTCCAGGTCGAACACAAAGCCATATACAATACCTTCACCCGATGCGATCAGATTTTTCCCGTCGGGGGTGAAAGCTACACTGAGGAAGGGCCCACCCGGGCTAACATAGGAACGCAGCTCCTCTCCGGTGGACACGTCCCACACTCGGGCGCTGCCATCTGCGCTGGCTGAGACAAGGTAGTTTCCATCCGGACTGAAATCCACATCCAACACATTGCCGGTGTGCCCGGTGAAGATGAGCGGCTCTTTTCCGGCTGAAACATCCCAAATCTCCAGCAAGTTACGTCCGGCGCTGATCGCGATGCGCTTCCCATCTGGGCTGAAGGCTAAACCCCAGATGCTCCCCGACGTCGGATTCGGGCTAAGAATAGATGAGATCTCATGGCCGCTGGCCACCTCCCAGATTCTAACCATCGAGTCATTCTCCTCAGAATATGCACCTGTGCTAGCTGTTGCCAGGTAGAGGCCGTCTGGGCTAAAGACCAACTGGGAAATCCCACCACCTGCAGTATCGGTTTGGATGGATAGTAGCTCCTGACCGCTCTCCACGTCCCATACCTTTGCCAAACCATCCACCCCGCCGGTCGCCAGCTTTGCGCCATCCGGGCTGAAATTGACCGAGGTAAGTCCGGGGAAACGACCGTTGACGGGCAATCCTTCAGTGTGTCCGGTCAAGCTGAACAGCAATTTGGCGGTAGCTGTTCCTGGAGAGAGATGCAGCTCCCAGATTTTGGCGATATTATCATCTCCAGCGGTCGCCAGCCGGGTCCCATCCGGGCTGATGGCAACACCAAATAACGGACCGCCATGGTCTGCAATTGAAATTAACTGCTGTCCGGAAATTAGGTCCCACACTTTGGCAGTCCCATCTGGGCTGGCTGTGGCCAGGTACCTCCCGTCAGCGGTGAGGCTGAAGCGATAGACTCTATCTTCATGGGCGGCTAAAGCAAACCATTCCGAAGCACCAGATTCGGTGATGTCCCAGATGCGCGCGCTGCCATCATTACCGCCGGTTGCCAACCAGGTGCCATCCGAGCTGAAAGCCAGATCCCAAACATGCGTTGTATGACCAGATAAGATCAGCTGTTGCTCAATCCCCTCTGGGGAAAGACGCCACACCTTAGCCGTGCTGTCCATACTGCCCGTAGCCAGCATAGACCCGTCCTGACTGAAGGCAAAATTGTCGATCAAGATTCTATGGGCGTCAGGAACCACCATGGGCGGCAACGCCGATATGTTTAGATTCGCCAGGTTTGGGCCGGAGAGCTTCGAGAGATCCCACAAGGCTATGTCTGAAATCGAATTCCCACTCGGTGCAGCCAACCACCTGCTGAACGGGCTTAGGACCAGGTAAAAATAGCCTAGTAAATCCTGGTTGAGTAGTCTCTGTCCGGTGGCAACGTTCCAGACATTCATGGTAATCTTGAGAGCCTCCTCCTGATAGAAATCTTGGGAGACCAGAAGACTGCCATCCCAATTAAAGTTCGCATTATTCAAGGTTTCATTCCCGGCGGCTATCGCGTCACCGGTGAATATCTTCTTACCGGTCTTTGCATCCCACACGATAAAAGTGTCGTCGAAACTGGAGCTCACCAACAGTAGGCCATCCGGGCTGAAATGGACGTCCTCGATGGCCTTGCGGTGACCGCTGAGAGTCAGAAGATCCTTTCTGGTCGCCAGATCCCAAATCACTACAGTGCCATCCTCGTCACCGGTAACCAGGCGCGAACCATCTGGGCTGTAACGAGCCACTCGACCGCGTAAACTGAACAGCTTCTCGCCGCTGCTCGCCTCCCAAAGTGTGACTTCGTCCTCGAAGCTGGCGGTTGTGATGGTGGTCCCATCCGGGCTGAACTCGACAGAACGGACGCCACCGTCATGCCCGGTCAATGCCATTCTCACCCGCGAGGATTGGATGGCGAGATGAAGGGCGTCTTCTGCCTGGCGGGTATACGCTGTGCGCAGGGCATGGAGTGACAAGAGAATGCTGCGTTCGGGATCGACCTCCAGATTGTTGATCGCCATACCAGCCAGCTCGCGCGAGGTAGCCAGGTCAGCTTGTCCTTGGGCTTTGTCTCTTTCCTGGATGGCAACCGCCTCCGCTGTCGCGCGGGCATCGGCTTCCGCCTCAGCCAGCGCCTGCTGTGTGGCGCGCCCATCGGCTTCGGCCTCAGCAACAGCTTGTTGGGTGGCTCGAGCCTGAGATTGCCCCTCGGCGAAGATTTGCGCTCTGCGAGCTGTCCATGCCAACGCCGCGGAACCCAGGGTTGCTAATAACAAGACGACCACCAGGCTTCGCAGAAAGTTGCGCACCTGCCGTTCCAAGGCTGCTTCGCGCGCTTTCCGGGCGGCTTCCGCAGCGTTCCTTGACTGGCGTTCGGCAAGACTAGTGTCCAGGAAAAGGCGTTCTTCTCTGGTAAAAGCGATACCGGTCCTCGCAGCCCAGTCCTCAAATTGCTCCAGGCGGGCGCCGTGCAGCAGAAAGCTGGAATCGCCCCCGGATTTGAGCCATTCGGAGGCGGCGTTCCCCAGGCTGCGCTGCATGCGCACATCAGCCCGGCTTTCATCCAGCCAACCGCGCAGCCGCTGCCACTCCCGTAGCAGAGCCTCATGAGCGATCTCTACCGTGGGATTACGCGTCAGCGCATCTCGATCGAAGGAAAGCAAGCGAGAGCTGTCAAAGGTTTCGATCACTTTGGCAAAGGTAGCGGAGCTTTCCGTTTCAGTTGAGGCTAACTCTGAAAAAGATGGGCGGGTTTCGAAAGTGATCGCTTCTAATTCGGAGCGCAAGACCCGCCGGCGGGTATCTTCGACGCCCTCGCCCAGCGTGACCAGGCGCAGGAAGACCTGCTGCGCTGCGTCACGCTCCTCCGGCCTCAACCTCTCGAAGGCTTCCTCTGCTCGCTGCTCCAGCACCCCTGCCACCCCTCCGATCTCCCCGTAGCTCTGGCGCGTCATTCGGTGGTCCGTGCGCCGCTCGAATAATTCGGTGAGCGCAAATTGCACCAACGGCAAGACACCCGGCTGTTCTTTCACATCGGCGACCATGGCGGTCACCAGGCCGGGCTCCATCTCTACGCCCACACGAAGTGCGGGGGAGCGAATAGCGCTCTCCAGCTCTGTAGCGTTAAGCGGAACCACCAGCTCAGTGCGATCTTGTAAAAGCGCGCTGAGGTCCAGGTTCATCAACGGCCGGTCGAAGAAGTCCGCTCGCAGTGTGATCACTACACGTAACGGTCCGCGCGGCTCCGTAACCGCCACAGTCAGGTTTTCGAGAAAATGCCTGGATTCGGCTGGGTCCTCGACCAGGGTAAACACTTCTTCGAACTGGTCGATGACCAACAGCAGCTCGCCTCCCTGGGAAGGGAGCGCCAGCCGGGCAGCCCGTAAAATCCCACGCTCGTCGCGCTGAAGCTGCTCGATCAAATTAATCGTGGGATTGGAGGCGATGTGCAACAAGCTGATCTCCAGCTCCTCGAAGGGATGGCTGCCGGGGAGCATCTCCACGATGAACCATTTCTCGGAGCCTGGCAACGCCCCGCCTCGCAGCGCTGGAATCAGCCCGGCTTTCACCAGGCTGGATTTGCCGCTCCCGCTGGGGCCGACCACTGCCAGGAAACGGGAGGCGGGCCCTGGCTCAGCCAGGCGGGCGAGCAGGCGCCTCACCATGGCCTCCCGTCCGAAGAAGTCGGCTGCATCTGCCTCCTGGAAGGCGCGCAGGCCTTTATACGGGTTGGTCACCTGTACTGTCAATTCTTTGGTGGGTACGGCATGCGCTGGAGTCAGGTATGGCGATCCACTCAATGCATGGCGTAGGGCGGCAGCCAGCGCCAGGGCATCCGTGTAGCGATCTGACGGCTCCTTCGCCGTGGCGCATTGGATCACCTGATCCACTGCTTCCACCAGTTCGGGACGCTGTTCGCGGGCGTAGGGCGGCGGCTGGTGTAGATGCCTGTCGATCATGTCTGCAAAATCGCCGCCCTCAAAGGGTGCTTTGCCGGTCAGCATCTGATATAGGACGATCCCAAGACTGTAGACATCCGACTGGGGTGTAACGGGCTGGCTGCGGATCTGCTCCGGTGAGATATAGGCGGGCGTGCCGAATAACGCGCCTGCCTGAGTTTGAAATCCTTCCCCTCCCAGCACCTTGGCAATGCCAAAATCGGACAGGTAGGCGTTCCCGGCCTCATCCAGCAGGATATTGGCGGGTTTGATATCGCGATGGACCACCCCCTGTCGGTGGGCGGTGGTCAGGCCGGCGGCGATCTGATCGACCAGCTCCAACGTCCGTCCGATCTCGAGCGGCCCGCTCTCCAATGCCGTCTCCAGGCTGCCCCCCTTGAGCAGGCGCATGACCAGATAAGCACCATCCGGCTCGCGCCAGTAATCATACAATGGCACAATGTGGGGATGTTCCAGGCGGGCGATGATCTGCGCCTCGACCTCGAAACGGCGGATGAACTCCGGATCATTGGCGTACTGGGGTAGGATGACCTTGACGGCAACCTCCCTGCCGACGGCTGGCTGGAAGGCGCGGTAAACCGCTCCGTAGCTGCCTGTTCCGACAGACTCCACCAGTTGGTAGCCGCGGATGGCGCGCAGCAGTGGTCGGCTCCTGACCAGTCCCCCCGAACGGATATTCTCATACAGCGCTTTGGTTGCCGGTGATGGCTCGACGCCCAGTTCATCCTGCAGCATCTGGCGGCAGGCTTCGTATTGCGTCAAGGCTGCACTGCGCTTGCCGCTGTAAGCCAGCAACTGCATCATCTGCTGATGAGCCAGCTCGTCGAGCGGGTCCAGGGTGAGCAAGCGGGTAGCATGTGCCATCCCCGCCGAGTAATCGCCAGATTGAAGCCGATAGCCGATGAGAGCGTGCAGGGCGTCCACGACCAGGCGATGCAGGCGCTCGCGCTCCCGCACCAGCCATTCGTCGAATCCCCGGGCTTCACGTACGTAAAAGCCTTCCAGGAAATCGCCTGAGTAGAGATCGATGGCAGCCTCGACCTGTCTGGCATCTGCCTCTGAAAACACCTCACTGCTTGTTCGCAGGGCGTTCAGATGTGAATCGATCTCACCAACATCGCTCCAGACCTGCGCATCTGGATTCAGGCTGACACTTTCGCGGGTGATGGTGAGATATGCTTCGAGCTGTTTCTTCAGGTTGGCAAGCACCACGCGCAAATTGGACAGCGCCTGCTCTTGGGAGCGTTCATCCCACAGCAAATCAGCCAGCACTTCACGGGGATGAGTGCGGCGGTTGCATGCCAGGTACACCAGCAAGGCTTCGGCTTTGCGCGTCTCGAAGCGGGCTACGGGTTCATCGCCTCGCACCAGCCTTAACCCTCCGCATGTGAAGACGCGTAACAGATCCATACCCTTACCTGATCATGACCTGAGCATACTGCGCCTGCTAGTTTGTAATGGGATGACGAAGTGGGTGCAGCAGAATAACCCCCCTGAATTTGGGGTAAACACATTATACAGGCAAAAGCCCAAAAACGAACAACAAATTATTGACAATTTAGCCTTGAATTCACCATTTTAACGATCTTCGAACGATCTCAGAGCTTTCTCCTAACGCCGGATTGCTACCCTGTCATCAGGTCAAAGACGATCAGGCGAAAGGAGAAGCAGGATCATGAGCACAAAATGGATGATGGGTGTTATGGCGATTTTAGGGGCGGCCATGGGGTTTGGCGTTCTACATTCTTTTCGAGGGCTTGCTAGCTACGATCTGAACGTGTCGCATCTCGGCGATGGAGACACAGCCGAGATCTTGAACGCTACCATGCAAATCGAGATTTCTGTGCCTGTCGACGACAGTGGCTTGAGGTTTGCCAATAGCCAGGGTCTCGCCTCTCTGGTGCGGGATGGTGAGGATTTACTGATGGTCACCCATAACCACTGGGGAGAAATTTTACAGGAGAAGGCAGTGGTGACATTTTATGACGCCGGTGGTCGCCTGCTGAAAACGATGTCCGGGTCTGAATTCATCAGCCGGATTCGCTATCTGGACGCTGGCACGCTCATCCTGGCGTCTCCCCTAGATATGATAGAGGATGGGCGGCCTATATTTGAAGCTGATCCAGCCCAGGTGGAGGCTGGGGATATCGTCCAGGTGGCACAGCAGGAGGGTCTTGAGCGAATGGAAGTGACCCTGATGCTAGCCGAGGTTGAGTCGAGCACCGTTATCCGAGGCCTGCCGGTTTACCAGATCAGGAGCCTGGAAGGGCGGGCCGTTCACAGAGGTGATTCTGGGGGAGGCATCTGGCACGACGGAAAGTTGGTAGGCAACCTGTGGTACACCACCATGGCTGAGCCAGAATCTTTTTCCTTGTTCTCATCGAATGGATCAGATCAAGCTGAGTTAGAGGTGACGGACAAAAGCTATGCTGCCAGATATCCTGTCGATCAATTGATAGCAGTTCAGGGACCCTCAGGGGATCCGGAGCGGGGAAAGGATTCTGAAGTTCCTTAGGATCCGCCCATTTATCTGGCGGCGATAGAAGGCTGCCCTGCGTTGGGCAGGTTTTCACACTAGAAACCCCACACAGGTGGGGTTTCGCAGCCATTGAAACGGTTTCAACCGCCCAAAAATCTATTCCCCCACCGCCTCTTTCAACTGTCCAGACGACCACATCCAGGAAATGCGGTTGAGGAATTCTGCCAGGGAGCTGCTCTGCAGGCGCAGCTCGCGCACCGCGGCCCCGACCGGGTCTTCGCCGGCCGCGCCGCCGGGCTGGTCGGCATAGGCGCCGTGAAAGGCAAAGTAGGCCTGGTTCAGCTTGCGGATGCGGTAGCCGTACTCCCAGAAAAATATCCGGCGCTCTTCCATGTACTGCTCGGCTTCTTCGATCTTGCCTTCTGCCAGCAGCTGGTCGACAGTTACCCGCGTGGTGCGCATCTCCGCCCGGAAGTCGAAAGGCGGCGGGGCGGGGGGTTCGACCGGCTGGGAGGGGGTGGTGGCTTCGACCGGCGGTGGCAACAGCTCGGGATAGTGCGCCTGCATGACCACATGCCCGATCTCAACCCCGGCGATGGAAGCGGCGGTCTCGTTCATGGTACGCAGCTCGGGGCTGGTCAGGTAGCTGACCCCCAGGGGGCGCAGGGTGAGGAAATTATGCACCCACTCATGGGCGACCACCTCGGTGATCCAGCCCAAATCGCTCGTCTGCATGACCATGGTAGGGTAAACTCCCACGCCGCCGATGCCGACCACCAGGGAAGAGACGTTCAGTGCCGCGTCCACTTCCTCTTCCAACGCCTGCTGCTGGTCGACCGTCAGGTCGGGGATGAGCGAGATGTTCTCGTCCTGGCGGATGACCTCCCTGGGCGAAACGATCAGCGCCAGGGGCAAGGGGGTGCTGTGATACAGCACGGGCGGGAGGGCCTGCCCGGCCAGCGCCAGATCCAGCCCGGAGGCGGCGGCGGAGATCTGACCCTGGAGCACCTCTTCAGCCAGGGGAGCCACATCGAGGCGCTGCCGGTAGAGATCGTCCAGGATGAGGCGCAGGTCGGCAGAAGCCCCCAGGGGGTCTTGGACGGCGGGATCGGAGTAGATGCGATTCAGCTCGGCCTCAGCGCCTTGGATGCGGACGACCAGGTCCAGATAGTCGTACACCACCTGCCGCTGCCCTTCGGCAGGCAGGTAGCCGGCTGCGCCCAGGGCGATGCCTCCCAGCTTGACCTGCAGGGCGTCCAGCGTCCAGGTGATGTAATCGAACTCGATATTCCGTGTCTGGGCGCGCACCTGCTCGGTCTGGTCGCTGGGCAGGACGACGCTGCTGCCCAGCAGCAGGGCGGCGAGGAGGATGATTATCCCCAGGGAAATGAGGTACTTGAGGCGCTTCATGGGCTGTATGGGGTGGATCTCACGGCGAGGCTGAGGATCGATCATACTGCCAGGCAGGTGGGGTGTCAACCAGCGGGGCATTAATAGCCCCTTAGAGTCTGGCGTTCGTGCTATAATTTTTTTATATGAACTTTTTAATCACCGGCGCAGCCGGTTTTTTAGGCTCTAACCTGGCAAACCGGCTGGCGCGCGAGGGTCACCAGGTGCGCGGCCTGGACGATCTCTCGACGGGGGACCCCCAGGCGCTCTCACCCGACGTGCTGTTCACGCGCGGCGATGTCAACGACCGCCCCAAGCTGTGGACCCTGCTGCAGGATGTGGACTGCGTTTACCACCTGGCAGCGCGCGTCTCGGTGCCCGAGTCGGTGCTCTATCCCAGGGAGTACAACGCGGTCAACGTGGGCGGCACGGTCAGCCTGATGGAGGCGATGCGGGATGTGGGCGTGCGGCGGGTGGTGCTGATCTCCTCCGGGGCGGTGTACGGCGACCGGGGGGAGCAGCCGCTGCGCGAGGACGCCCCGCCCAGGCCGCACTCCCCATACGCCGTCTCCAAGCTGGCGGCCGAGTATTACGTGCGCACGATCGGCGACCTGTGGGGTATCGAGACGGTCAGCCTGCGGGTCTTCAATGCCTACGGGCCGGGTCAGCACCTGCCGGCTTCGCACCCGCCGGTGATCCCCTTCTACCTGCGCCAGGCGGTGCGGGGCGGCACGCTGGTGGTGCACGGCAGCGGCGACCAGACCCGCGATTACGTATTCATAGACGATGTAGTCAGTGCCATGGTGGCGGCT
>CAZGIX010000184.1:2670-9999 GCA_964525785.1 uncultured Anaerolineaceae bacterium | reverse complement strand
CGATCAGGCTGAGGGTATTGACGTTCAGTCCGCTTTGATCTGCCAGGGTGCGAAGAGAAAGACCGCGCCCGGTGCGTAGTTCCCGCAGATGAAGACCGACGTTAACGTTAACACTAGTACAATCACTCAATGCCTGGCTTTGATCGGCTACGCTGGCATGTAATCTTTGGCGTCGTCGTTTCTGCTGAGGTTGGTTAGATTCGACTGATGCGGTTATTTTCGCCATCGTATTTTCCCTGACTCATACCCAATCCGAGGTTCAACTAATATTATAGTACAAATATGGGTTAATGTCAATTATAACAAATATTATATTATGTGATTAAAATGATGGGGGATTCTCATTATAAAAACAGGCCGGGGAAGCATGCTGCCACACACTTTCCCGGCTAATGGGGAGAAAATCATATTGGACGTCTTGCCAAAACCATCGCATGAAAATCGAAATCTGTTTCTAGGATTTGATGAGCTCGTGTTTGCCAATGTCCAAACTTCTGTCCGAACATGAGAAAACCGGGGCAATTTATATCCTTCTAGTGGAATTAGAAGTTGCACACTTCAGGGGTAGTCGTGGGTGTTTGGGCGGGCGTAGGCCGCCCAAAGGACCAGTCCTCCCTCAACTGCGTAAGTCCTAAGAAGATTGTTTTATATTGTATAATATGAGCCTGCCAAAACCGGATGTGGTCCACAATGACTGCGGGGCAGGAAAAGGAGGTGAAAGGCAAGATCATAGCTCGGGAAAGAAGCGCATGGCCTCACTTGAGTGTTGACACGGTGAGGTGACGAGGATGAGGGTTCCTTCCCGCAAGGGGAGGCTAACCGGCTAACCAGCCGGGAAAATCGACAGATCAGCGGAAGCCCTCCGGGTGAGCCAACGCCCGCTCTCTTTCCCTCCAGAACCGAACTCCCCGACAACGCTGCCCGGGTGACCGGGCGGACAAAAGCGTGGAGAATGGCAATCGATCAATTCGAGTGTGTATCAGTTCGTGTAACCGGACTTTCCCGGGTGCGTTTAACTCTTTACACGAATTAATGGAGGGAACACAATGTGTGGAATTGTCGGTTATATCGGACCCCAGGATGCCACCCCGATTATCCTGAACGGTCTTAAGCGACTGGAGTATCGTGGTTACGATTCAGCCGGGCTGGCTGTGCTGCAGAACAGCCATATCGAGGTGCGCCGTGATGCCGGTAAGCTTGCACGATTGGCGACGCTGTTGGAGGAATCACCTGTACACGGTCATGTAGGTATAGGGCATACACGCTGGGCTACTCATGGTGAGCCCAGCGCACGCAATGCACATCCTCACCTCGGCATGACCGGGAATGTGGTGGTAGTACATAACGGGATCGTCGAAAATTTTCTTGAGCTGCGCGACGAATTGATCGCCGAAGGGGTGGTGTTCAACTCTGAAACCGACACCGAGGTGATCGTCCATCTCATAGAGCGATACCTGTCGAGCGAAGCGAGCCTGCCCGAAGCAGTCAAGCGGGCGCTGCGCCATCTCAAAGGCGCGCATGGGATTGTGGTGCTCTCGTCGCGCGAGCCGGATAAGATCGTAGCGGCTCGCATTGGCAACGCCGGCGGTGTGGTGGTTGGGATTGGGAAGGGGGAGATGTATGTGGCCTCGGATATGCCGGCTATCCTGGAACACACCCGCCAGATGGTCTTTCTAGAATCACGCCAGATGGCAGTCATCACCCAGGATGCTTTGAGCGTGCAATCCCTGGATGGTGGTCAGGTCCAGTATGAGGTCCACCAAGTCGCCTGGGATCCGATCGCAGCGGAAAAAGGCGAGTACCGTCACTTCATGCGGAAGGAAATCCATGAACAGGTGCGCTCCTTGACCGAGACGATCGCCGGGCGAGTTGATTTCGAGAAAGCGCGCATCCGCTTATCCGAGCTGAACCTGACGCCTGAGCTAGCCAAGCGCATCCGCAAGATCTTCATCACCGCCTGTGGGACGGCATCGCACGCCGGTATGGTGGGTAAGATCCTGATCGAACGCATCGCCCGCGTTCCTGTGGAGCTAGATATAGCCTCCGAGTTTCGCTACCGAGATCCCATCCTGGATGAAGACACGATTGTCCTGGCGATCAGCCAGTCGGGAGAGACCGCTGATACACTGGCAGCGATGGAGGAGGCGCGCCGCAAAGGTGCAACCCTGTGGTCGATCGTCAATGTGATCGGTTCCCAGGCCATGCGCATTGCCGATGGATACATCTCCATGCAGACCGGCCCGGAGATCGGCGTGGCTTCTACAAAGGCCTACACTGCTCCCCTGGTTGATCTATACATGCTGGCTATCCTGCTGGCTGATCTACGCGGCACGCTGGACAGGAAAAAGCGCCGGCAGCTCATCGCTGACCTGCTCCTGGTGCCTGATCTGGTGGGTAAATGCCTGGATCGTGAGCCAGAGGTGGAGGTGGTAGCACGCGCCCTGATGAATACCAGCCACTGCCTTTACCTGGGACGCGGTATCAATATGCCCACCGCCTTCGAAGGCGCCTTGAAGCTCAAAGAGATATCGTATATCCACGCTGAAGGCTACGCGGCAGGGGAGATGAAGCACGGACCGATCGCTCTGATCGACCGATCCATGCCGGTGGTGGTCATCGCGCCGCGCGATCCCTGGTACGAAAAGATGTTCAGCCAGATCGAGCAGGCCAAGTCGCGTGGCGGCACTGTGATTGCCCTGGCAACCGACGGCGATGAGCTGATCTCCACGGTCGCCGACCATGTCATCTGGCTGCCGGATACTCCCTGGATGCTCACTCCGGTGACCACGGTCATCCCATTGCAGATGCTGGCGTACCATATTGCCGCTCTGCGCGGGTTGGATGTTGATCAGCCGCGCAACCTGGCAAAGAGCGTGACGGTCGAATAGCGCTGATGCTGCGGGGGAGGTGCACTCACCTCCCCCGCAGTTTTTTTATCGCCCCTCGAGTTCTTCCAGCAGTTTCTCACCTAACATCCACATATCCTGCTGCTGGCCGCGTTCCTGAGCCGCCAGGAATATCTCCGCTGTCATCTTATCGGCCGCAACATCGATCCAACGTCCACATACCTGCGTGAACCACTGCGAATGCTTCACGAGCGGATTGACATGCACATTGGCGTAGATCTCAACTGCACGTTCGTACTCTTTGCGTCCCACCAGCAGCACCGCCAGGGATGCCAGCCCATACAAATACCAGTGCTGGTGACGATATCGAAGGAACAGGCGCAGCGCCTCCAAGGCGTGCATCCATGCCTCGGTGATCTCTCCAAGGGCATGCTCAACCAGGCTCAAGACTGCCAGGTCACGCCCCAGGCTGTGTTTGCCCACCACCTGCCGGCTGATCTGCACACAGGTCTGCAGGATCGACTTTGCCTCTATAAACCGACCGGTCGCCAGATAGATACTTGCCAGAACCCAGCGGTACATGTTGCTCTGAATATCTTGCTCATCGTAGATGCTCAGTAATTCCAGCGCATGGTTGATCTTTACCTCAGCCCGCCTGTACTCTCCCAGGCAGAGGAGGCATTCGGTGATCATCCCCAGCGATATGATCATGCTCCTGCGCTCGCCCAGCTCTTCAAAAATCGCCAAGGCTTTCTCCGCCATCTCAATGGCCTTTTCGTACTGACCATGAATATAGGAGATGTACATTGAGCTTTGAAAGGCATGAGCGATATTATTGATCCCGGTTAGGCTGCTCAAAATCTTCTGGCTCTCTTCGAAGTAGGACAAGGCCTCCTCGATCTGTCCATAGTCGAATAAGCTTACAACCCCCAGATAATCGACCAGGTAGGCCAGGCTTTGTTGGTCGCCAATGGCTCTCTTAATTTCCAGGCTTTTCTGGAAATGTTCTTTTGCTTCGAGGGGCCGGTTGTGAATATGCTGCAGGTTGATCGCCAGATCGAATAACACATCGGATGCGTAGAATTGATCACCCGCACCCTGGAACATGGCCAGGCTTTCGG
Source organism: uncultured Anaerolineaceae bacterium (assembly GCA_964525785.1). Lineage (GTDB taxonomy): Bacteria > Chloroflexota > Anaerolineae > Anaerolineales > UBA4823 > JAQBDA01. The sequence goes on along the minus strand of CAZGIX010000184.1, from coordinate 6,032 downwards.
TGTAATACCGCCTGGCTTGAGCTGCATCTCCGGCGAAGTTTGCCAGAATGCCTTTTCCACGGGCTACCAATGCCCGCCCTACCATTGTGCGCTCTGGCTGCAGCTGACCGCTCTCCAGGATTGCCTGACTGCGCTGAAACACCAGTCCGGCTTCAGCGAAGTTCCCCTGAAAGTGAAGAAAAGTGCCCCGCCAGGCCAGCAACAACGCGCCGATGCGCAGATCATCTGCCTGATCCAGGTTCTCCAGTTGTTCAGCTGCGTAGCGGCAGGCATTTTCTCCCTCTTCATATCGTCCCCTGCGCAAGCAATAAAGGCATAAACTTTCGATGGCATCATCCAGCTGGGCAGCCAATTTGTTGCTGGCTGCCCAATACCATGCCGCCCTGAAGTTCCCGTAATCAGCCTGGATCTCATTCAAAGCTTCGGGCTGTTGTGGGCCTTTCAGGATGCCGATCTTATGTTTCAACACTGCGCAGTAGTAAATGCAGTGGCGAACCTGGATTTCTGAGTACTTATCGGGTTCAACCCTGAGTTTTTCGACTGCATACTGCCTCACCAGCTCGTGCAGCTCGAACTGGCCATCCGTTTTTCGGACCACCAACGACTTGTCGACCAAACCCCCCAACTCCTGCAGTGAGATCCCCGTAATATCAAGCGCTGCCCGGCGGGAGAATCCGCCGCGGAATACAGACAAGCAGGGAAAAATCTGCTTTTCCCTTTCTGAGAGCAGCTCCCATGAGTGATCGAAGACCGCCCGCAGGCTGCGCTGGCGTTCAGGTACGTCCGGTGAAGTGGTTTCGAGGATATCCAGGCTGGCGGCGATTTCCTCGGCGATCTCTTCACAAGAGAGCACATTGATCCATCCTGCTGCCAGCTCCAGGGCCAACGGTACACCCTCGACCAGCTGGGCAATACGGGCGACTGAAAGGCGTTCCGAGCCGGTGGGCTGGAATCTTGCCTGTACACGTTGGGCGCTTGCCAGGAAGAGCTGCACCGCGCCATAGCTTTCAACTGAAATCGGCTCCACATTTTGCTGATCTAGCCTTTGGAAACCCGGAACATCCCGTTCTGCCGGGTATGCCAGCCCTCCGACATCCAATACCCACTCGCTGAGTAAATTCAGGCGCTGGCGTGAAGTAATCAGGAACTTTGTATGTTCTGTGCGAGTAAGAATATCGCCTAGCAGGTCAGCATTTGTAATCAGCTGTTCGAAAGAGTCCAACACAAACAGGATTTGCCTGGCGCGTAAATAATTCACCAGAACTGTGATACCCGTCTCACTCTCGGATGCAGATATCAGTCCGAGAGAGCTGAGTAATCCAGGCAGGATCGATTGCGATGGATCGAGAGCAGCCAGGGGAATAAAGACGACTCCATGTGGAAAGTATGCCCTGGCAAATTGAGCTGCCTGGATCGCCAGACGAGTTTTACCTGCACCCCCTTGTCCAAGCAGGGTCAACAGACGGCAGTTTGGGTCGTTGAGCAGAGTGGCGATCTTTTCTAACTCCGCTTCTCTACCGATGAAAGGCGTTGGGGGTTGTGGGATGGTAAAAGCTGAGGCGTTGATGGAGTCCATCACCATTTTCGAACCTGCGCCGAGTTCAACTTCCTTCAATATTGCTTCGGATCTGATCTTTTGATGGCTGAACTCACCCCGGCGGATTTCTTCGGCTAGCTGAACCGTTTCTGCTTCGGGTTGTACGCCAAGCTCATCCTCCAGGATCTTTACACATTCCTGATACTGGCGCAAAGCTGCGCTGCGCTCCCCGGCGCGTGCATAGAATTCGATCAGTGCACGATGGGCGGCCTCGTTCAGGTTGTCGAGGGCTAACCAGCGCAGAGCGTAAATTATCGCCAGAGCGTATTCGCCTTGATCAGCGTAGGACTGTGACAGGACATCCAGAGCCCATGCCAAAGCATGCTGGATGTCGATTGACTGGTAGAACTGCCATTCATCAAAAACCGGAGAATCCGATAAGCCGAAGCCTGTCATGAAGCTCCCAGTGCACATGTCAACGGCTTCTTTCAACAATCGAGTGCAGTCACTGCAGAGCTGTTGATGCGACGGACAGTGTCTCTGCGCCTGTTTTATCCTGGAGTTGAACTGGGCGACATCCAGCCAGACCGACTCATTTGGATCGATTCCAATCTGGTCTCTTTCGACATGCAGGGTCTGATTTCCCAGCACTTGTACGAGCCGGGAGAGCTCTCGGCGCAGGTTGGCGCGAGCGCTGGTGTGATCGTATTCAGGCCACAGGAGGGTTGCCAACGCGTCCCGGCTGTGGGGCTGATTGCTCACAACCAGGTAGGCGAGCAAAGCAATTGCCTTGCGGCGGTGGAACTGGAGGTCGGCGCCGTTGTATGAGAAGCGAGGATTTCCAAGCAAAAAGATGCGCAAAGTGGACATTCGTAGCTGAATTTTACCCCGGATGGATACTTTTTACCTGTCCTATAGAAATCCATGCAATGGGACGATTATGAGACGCTAACTGCCGCGACAATGAGACGCTCACTTTTTATGATGTTATGCAGAAAGTAATTCTATGGGTGCCAATCAGTGTCTGGGAGTGCCTGTCATGAAGAAGCGTGTCTTTTTATTGTTACTGATCATCCCTCTGCTAAGCTCTTTGTACGCAAATCGAATTGCGACGGTCAAAGCAGGAGCCATCGGTGGCGAATCAGCGGTCGAACCGGCAGACGCGGCGAACAATAAGCTGCTATGGAGTGTACCGCTGCCCGGTGCAGCGTCACCTGCCCAGGCAGAAGTTCGCTCGGGCACTGGAACGATCATCGAGTTCCGGACGCAGAATGGTTTGGAAATACAAGGAAGACTGCCGCTTACTAAATCGATCCCTCACCTGGTGCTTTACCGGAATGGCGAGCCGACCCCTCCAGAAGAAAGGACCCTGATCTTTGAGCTATCAGATCTTCCACAGCTAACGGATGTGGTCACCCTGACGATCGATATCGAAACCCAGCATCCCGATCCCAACCTGGGCAGCGGATCTCAGGCGGCCATACCGGTTTACCGGGAATCTTACAGGATTGATCCGGCGCATCTGTCTGCCGGATCAATCGTCCTGACGCATACCTTCGATGCTGTGCTTAACACAGATATGAGGAGCATCCCTACTCCAACTGATTACCTGCGCCTGGGCATGGTGCTGACAGATAATGACCATCCAATCGAGGATCCGATTTTCGCCCATATAGAGGAGTATGCCATCCTGTTAGAGAACCAATGGGTGCATACGCTAACCGGCCTGGATGAGGAAGCTAACGGCGCTGCACCGGACGAGCTGATCATCTACTCCTGCGATATGTTCCCCTTTCAGAAAGATCCATTCGCCGAGAGCAGCCGG
>CAZGIX010000184.1:0-2570 GCA_964525785.1 uncultured Anaerolineaceae bacterium | reverse complement strand
CTGACCGACGGTTTGATGAGCGCATTCCACCACGAGCTGTTCCATAATATCCAGCGCAACATCCATATGAAGGCTGGTGGAGATGTTGCAATCGACGGGCCGAACGATGAGTGGGCGTACTTCACAGAGGGGATGGCGATCATGGCCTCTTCTGTAGGCCAGCCGGGAGTTGAATATACGGCTGCGGGAGCGTATATGCGCCAGGCGAACGCTTTTATCTCAGGTGATAAATTCCATTCTGACGATCTGAATACCCGCTTTGATGAGCTGGATCCATATCGAGCTGGTTTGTACTGGCGTTTCCTATATGAAGTATGCGGCGGAGCAGGTGATGGATCATCTTCGGCGGTTGGGATGGGAATCATCCAGCATGCTCTGGAAAGCCTGTACAGTGCGAGCTCGTTTACGGGTGAGGAAACAAAATCCCTGGTTGAGATGCTGCCGGATGTGATGGATAATGCCCTGGCAAACACCCTGTCATGTCCTATGCGCACTTACAACGAGAGCATTGCGCTCTTTGCCCGCTACGTCTACACATTGAAACTGCACACCGAGGAATGCGCCGGAGCAAAAGCGTTGGTCGGATGCGGTTTCTACGACCCGGAGGATCTATATTTAGAACCGCCGGCGGAAGCGGTCGCTTACGGTGGTGCAGAGAGTGCATATGCGGGGGATCTACCGGGCAGTTATGGGATGGATTTCGTCGAGGTGAATTTGGATGCGGATATGCCCAACCGGCCTTCAATGATCGAGTTCCAAGCGCCACCCGAAACGGCGTCTGTTTTTGATGTGCAGGTGTTCAAATGGGATCGCCCGGGCGATGATCGCGGTTCTGAGATTTCATTGGTAGCGGAGGAGATGGTAGGTGGGAGCTCAGAGGCGGGCACGAGTTTTCGAATGCCGCTCGCTAAAGTCTATCAGGAAGAGGGCGAGAGGTGGGTGTTGATCATCACCAGGGTAGATGCGGATGAGGTAGTCGATCCCGCTGGTGCATATTCGGTATCGCTGCGCTGAACAGGTTAATGAAGAGATGCCTGCGGCATTCGCTTCGTTTAGAGCTTGCCCTGAACATAGTGAAGGGATGACACCGCGAGGAATGACCTGCTCGCCCGGGCGAGAGAGATTTGCTGCGTATAGCCACCGGTTTAAAATTGCTGGAACCTGATCTTGTTGACGACGAACATCACGATTGCCAGCACAGGTGACATCATCAAGGGCACGATCAGCACATCGGAGAATTGGATCGGCTGGGGAGAGGCTGGATCGGCTGGAGAGAGGTTTTGGAGCGGGGAATCCCCGCCGCCTTCTTCAGGGAAGACCGGGGAGGTGGATGCATCGGGCTGGTCCGCCGCCGGCGTGGCAGGGAAATTTTCCCCGGCAGCCGGATCGGGGGTGAGGGGCAGATATGGGGTACTGGCGGCGATAATGCCGATGGCCTGGGGGATCAGGCGCTCGGAGTAAATATAGGATTTGTCGCCGCAGCGCAGCTGAGTCGACCCGCCGCCATCCAGCATCATGACCCGGTCGGCGCCGAAGCTCTCCAGCACGCCGGCGGCGTCAGACTGGCGGGAGAGGCTGGAGTTGAATACCAGCACGGTCTCCGCGAAGCCATCCAGATCGCGGTCATCTACGCCGACGAAGGTACGCGCCACGTAGCGGTCGATACGCTTGCTGGCGGTCTCCGTCAATCCAGCCACGATATCAGGCGCATCCGATAGATACAGGCTCTCCACGGTCAGCTCGGTTATGCGGGCATGGTCATCCCAGAGCTGGAGGATCAGTTTTTGATCCGGGAACTCCTTGAGGCCGTAGCCATCGGTGACGATCTGGCCGTCCACTTTGAGGGGGAAAGGCAGGCGGGTGGGGCTCTCCGGCATGTAGAAGAACTGCCCGTTGGTCACACAAAACGCATCCGGAGAGGAGCCGGTAAGCTGCTCCCAATATTTAGCCAGGCTTCTCGACTGGAGGCGCGCATCCGGTCCGCCGTATGAGCCCTGGCCCGGACGATCTTCGCGGACATCGCCGTGCATCAAGACGATCCGGGCACCCTGGCTGAGGTCGATCACCTGGACATAGTCCGGACTGCCGCCCGAGTAATCTTTCTGGTACATGCTGATCCCAGGAGCCTCTGCGATCGGGTAGAAACCCTCCGGAACGGCAGGCGCGGGCGCTTGAGCGCTGGCTCCCCCCTGGAAGAGGGCGGCCAGGCTCAGAAAGAGCATCAGGGTGAGGAACGATTTACCTTTTGTGGACACGATGGATACCTGCATCCATTATACGTTGAACAATTATGTATTGACCATACAAGTTCTTAATCAAACGAAGAGCGCAGACAGACCGGCATACCGAAAATGAGAACATATGTTCTATGATTGTACCCTCATTTTACTAATTAGGCAATACCCGGTTCCTTAGGGTAAGATAATAGTTCATGTCTTTCCGAGTAGCGACCTTTGCGACGAGGAATCCCTGCACCTATAGTCTTTCCGATGAGCCTCACAGGGATTCCTCGCTACGCTGGCTACTCATAACATAATTATGCCATCTGCGCTGGCTGAAGGCAGAAGCCA
>CAZGIX010000183.1:0-10039 GCA_964525785.1 uncultured Anaerolineaceae bacterium | reverse complement strand
GAGACAATACAAATGCTTCCTCAAAAACCCGATGACAATTTAGTTTCCCAGCTTTTCCACAAAGTGGCTGCTTTAGGCCGCATTCACACCGTCAAAATGCCTGTCCCTTCAGGCTAATTGGCGAAGGTATTGACACATTGGACCGGTTAGAGATTCAAAAAATATTTGATCCCGATAACGACAACACCGGCATGCACATCTGGAGCAGTGCGCCAGTTGCAGCCGCGTGGGGTGAAGACGCAAACACCGCTGATACGGCTGTTCCTTACCTGGACACTGGTTTCACTACCCTGCCCATGTTGGCAGACTGGATCACCCCGGTATTGAGTTTGGTCAAATCGGCTGATCCAGAGATCATTATGAACGAAGCTGGGCAGAGCAGCACCTTCAGCCTGGTAGTCTCGACCTTCGAAAATGCAGTCAGTACAGTGGATGTTGTCGATGATCTGCCCATAGGGTGGGCCTACATCGCCGAGAGCACAACCATCACCCTCCCGGATGGCAGCCAGATCAGCGGCCCGGCAGCCGAGCCATCCATCGTCGACCAGCGGTTGACGTGGGATCTGAACCAAGATATGGGCCCATACCGGACCCTTAGCGTGGTTTTCAGCGCCGAGCTGACAGTTACCACCAGCGATCTCTACAGCTTACAGCGGGCGCAGGCTACCGGGACGCGGGGCAGTGAGGTGTTCACCGCGGCAGATGATGCATTGGTGAGGGTTTCGAATCTGGTCGTGCAGAAATCGTCCAGTGCGGGTGGCAATCCGGTTTCCCCGGGCGATATGATCACGTACACGATTGTCATTACCAATACCGGCAGCGTGGCGGAGACAGGTCTGGTGGTAAGCGATACTTTGCCCGTAGGAACCAGCTACGTAAGCGGGAGCAGCCTGGTTTTTGCGCCAGACTGGCAGCCTGCCGGTGCCTTCAGGGACGAGTTCAATGCAATCTCGTATGCCGGCAATGATGGCGACCTGACCTGGGCCGGCGATTGGCAGGAGATCAACGAGAACGATGGTCCTGCCAATGGTGATGAGCAGGTGCTCAGCAATTCCGGCAGCAACCGGCTCCAGGTCCAGGATAACGATGGAGGTGGAGAAGGCGCTTCCCGCCAGGTAGATCTTTCCAGCTACTCTTCTGCGACGCTGAGCTTTGACTACCGGCGCAATAACCTGGATAACGCCAATGACTACGTGACGCTCTCTGCCTCGGCGGATGGTGGCGCCAATTGGACGGAGTTGGGACGGTTCCAGGGGCCAACGAACGATGTAAATTACAACCCGGTCAGCTACGATCTCTCTCCTTTTATCGCCGCTGATACCCAGATCCGTTTTCTTGGCTCCTCCCAATTGGGAAGCTTAGATCGGGTCTATTTCGACAACGTGCAAATCGAAGTCCTTGGGCGGGTGATGGGCACCAATCCGGGCGGCGAGCCACCGACGTTGGTCAGCGCCTTTGACGGCTACACCCTGCTGCCTGGGGAGACCATGACCATCCTTTTCCAGGTGTTGGTGGATGATCCTCTGCCGTTTAGGATGGAAGAGATCGTCAACCGGGTGGCAGTCACCAGCCTTTCTCACCCATCCCGTTACCTGGAAGACAGCGTTAGCGATGCCGTTTCAAATCCGACGGCCCTGGAGCTCGTCAGCTTCAGCGCTCACAGTGCGGCGGGAGCATGGCCTAAGCTTTGGCTGGGAGTAGGCGCTCTCACTGTACTCGTCTTAGGCGCATCTATCAGCCGGCGCCGGACATCCCTTGAGTAGTTTGACCGCTTGATTACACCATCTTAAGAGTGGACAAGCTGGGTTTTCGCCATATGGCGAAAACCCAGCTTTGCTCATCCCTCAGGCTTGCCCACCTGGGGAGGATTGCACTACAATAAGGGACAATCGCGGTCGGTTGACCGGCCAACCCGGCCCGCCTGGGCCGAACTCTGGAGGGCGAAGATGATCCGCATTCTGAAATACACCTCGGATGGTGTGCTGCACACTGACTTGACCATAGAAGATGCCAAAGCCGCTCTGCAGGATTCGAACGGTCTGCTATGGGTGGATTTCGAGGCCACTGATGCGTCCGTGGATGAGCCGCTGCTGACCGGGGTGTTCGGCTTCCACCCTCTGGCGGTGGACGACGCTTTGCAGGAGACCCATGTGCCCAAGGTGGACGACTGGGGCAGCTACCTGTACATTGTGCTAAGCCCGGTAGTCTTCGAGAAGAAGGATGATTCGCTGCTGGAGATTCAGGAGCTGGACGTGTTCCTGGGCAGGAACTACATCGTCACCCATCACGATCAGCCTGTGGCGGCTATCCAGCGGGTGTGGGACGCCTGCCAGCGCGACGAGCGCCACGTCTCGCGCGGACCCGACCACCTGCTCTACCGCATCACCGACGAGGTGGTGGCCCAGTACATGCCCGTGGTCGAGGAGATCGACGACGAGATCGATCGAATTGAAGATGAGATCTTCGATAATCCCGGGCCAGGCGTGCTGGAGCGCATCTTCACCCTCAAGCGCGGCGCGCTGCAGCTGCGGCGCATCGTCGGTCCGCAGCGCGAAGTGCTCAACAAGCTGGCGCGGGATGATTACACCGTGATCGATGCCAAGGCGCGCGTCTATTTCCGAGACGTGTACGACCACCTGGTCCGCCTGCACGACCTGATCGAGAGCCTGCGCGATCTGATCGGCGGCGCTTTGGACACCTACCTGTCGGTGATCAACAACCGCATGAACGATATTATGAAGACGCTCACCGTCATCACCACCCTGTTCATGCCGATCTCATTTGTGGTTGGCTTCTTAGGGATGAACTACTTCGCGCCGGTTGCCAATATGAATGTGTGGACGGATACGCCGTCCTTTTATGTGACGCTGGCGATCCTGCTGCTCTTGCCTGTTGGAATGTTATTGTGGATCCGCCGGCGCGGCTGGATGTGAGATGAGCTCAGCGGTTTTTGTTTTGGATGGCGCGCTGGTAGGAATTCAGGTACTGGCGGGCGCTTGTCCCCCAGGAGAAGTCCTGCACCATGGCAGTCTGCTGCATCTGGTGGATGTGCTGCGGCCGGTCGTAATACGTGCTGACTGCCCACCCGACGGAAAAATATATCGCCGTCGGATTGGCATCCTGATACTTAAAGCCAGTTCCAGACCCGCTCCGCTCATCATACTGCTGCACGGTATCTTCCAGCCCGCCGGTAGCGCGCACAATCGGCAGGGTACCGTAGCGCAGTGAGTACATCTGGTTTAGTCCGCACGGCTCAAAAACAGACGGCATGATGAAGAAATCTGAGCCGGCCTCGATCCAGTGGGCAAGCTCATCGTTGTAGCCGATGTAGCTGCCCACCCTGCCTGGATAGCGAGCGGGAAGCGCTCCATAATACGCCTCCAAAGCCTTATCGCCCGAGCCCAGGATGACGAACTGGACGCGCATATTGGCGAGGATACCCTCGATCGCCTGGGCCAGCAGGTCCAGGCCCTTCTGCGCTACTAAACGGCTGATCACACCGATCACCGGGATGCCGGGGTCAGCTTCCAGTAAGAACCGCCGCTGCAGCTCCTCCTTGCAGATCGCCTTGCCAGACAGGTCCTGGCGGGTGTAGCGGGCTGGGATCAGCGTATCCACGGCCGGGTCCCACTGATCGTAGTCAGCCCCGTTGAGGATGCCGATATAGTAGGCGCCTTTGTTGTTCAGATAAGGCGCCAATCCGTAAGCCGGCTGCGGAGAGAGGGACTCTTTGGCGTAGGTCGGGCTGACCGTATTGACCATATCCGCGTAATAGATACCGCCCTTGAGCAGGTTGACCCGCCCGTAGTCTTCAAACTTGTCCGCTGTGAAATTGCTCCACTGCAAGCCCAGGTAGTCGTAATCGTTGGCGTTATAGGCCCCCTGGTAGGCGATATTGTGGATGGTGAGCTGGCTGGCGGCTTTGCCCAGCAGCGGGTCGTTCCAATGCCAGACCTTGAGATAGGCGGCTGCCGTGGCGGTTTGCCAATCGTGAACGTGGACGATGTCCGGGGCAAAGCCCATATCGCGGCACAGCTGCAGTGCGGCGCGGGTGAAGAATCCAAAGCGGCGGACGTTGTCCTGGTAGTCGTTGAAGTTGGCGTCGTGGTACAGGCCGAAGCGGTCGAAGTATTTGTTGGCCTCGATGAAGTAAACCGGCACACCGTCATTTGTGGCGCTATAGGCAGCGCACCACTCCTCGGTATTGCCCATCCACACACCCAGCGGGCCGAGAAAGGGACGCAGGTTGAAGCGGATGGTATCGATGACCGCGTACTTAGGCAGGATGACGATGGGATCGTGCCCCAGCCGGAGCAGCGCCTTGGGGAGCGCACCGACTACATCCGCCAACCCGCCGGTCTTGGCGTATGGCTCGCACTCTGAGGCGATGAAGGCGATTTTCAAGCGGGAATTCACTATGGTTCGACTCTCTATGGGTCTGGCTGGATCACCCACTTGCCAGCTTTTCAATGCTCGGAAAGAGCCAAAATATTATATCCCCAAACCAAGCTCACCGGCGGCCTGAAAACCTAATCGCCCTGGATGCATCCCAGGGCGATTGGACTACCGGTATTCGATTGTATGTGCTTATTCTAAGCTTGCTAAGGCTAAGATTTGTACGAGTTATTTCACGCGGGCGCTGATGATTGGGGTGCCGCCAGCGCCTAGCTGGGCTTTCAGGCGAACATCTACATCAGCAGGGATGGCGATCGGACCAACGGTCATGCTGGGCACAGGGCCAACACCAACTGCGGTAACTTCGATCAGATAGGTGCCTGCAGGTAGATCAGCGGTAAAGCGGTCCTTGAATTCAAGCGGGATATTGGCGAGCCATGCGCCGTCCTTGTAGACCGTGGCGACGACGGGCAGCTCTTTAGAGAGACCCAGGGCTTTGCCATTGATGCCGTGGTAGACGGAGATATTAAAAGTGCCATCTGCGGCTTTGGCTCGAGGGGCGGCGAAGGCGAAAACGCCTGCCAGCAGGGCGAACACAGTAACGACCATCAAAATACGGGAGAGCTTGTTCATTGTTGTTTTCCTTTCGAGAAGATAGGTGGTATTTACTTGATGCCCATAGTTTACCAAATGTATATATTTTGTCAAGGTTATTAGCTTAGTATTTGATTAATATATATACAATATATTGATATTATATGGTGTTGTGTAACCACCAGGCAGCTTCGCAAAAGGAGGGTGAATCGAAACCGCCCGGAGTACTCCGGGCGGTTTCACGAACTGGGCTTATTTCTGAGTGGGTAGGAAGCGGGTCACCTTGGTTTTGCAAACCGGGCAGGTGCCCTTTGCTATTGAACGACCGCTGGTGGTCTTCTCAACGGTCCCGTTCTTGATCGTCCGCTTCTGGCGGCACTTGACACAATAACCTTCAAAATCCATCTTACTGTCCTCCTTTGCCTGATAGAAAGTTGACCGACACAAACATTTTAGCACAAAAGTTCCTTATGCTACGCATGAATTTCTTCAGGCGTCAAGGTCATTGCAAGCAGGGATTCGGTCTTTTGCCATCAAAGATCATAATCTCCAGAAGCCTCAGGTTGGTACAGGAGCTCCTTCACCAGCAGCTTGCGGACTCCGTCGGGTACTGACCATGTAAAGGTATCCCCCACTCGATAGCCTAGCATGGCTGTACCGATTGGTGCCAGAACGGATATCTTGGATTGCGCTAGGTCGGCATCCTCTGGAAACACAAGCGTATATACCATCTCTTCGTTCGCCTCCACGTCGACCAGGCAGGCTTTGGAATTCATAGTGATCACATCCGGTGGAACGTCTTTGGGAGCCACCAGTTGGGCGCGTTTCAGCTCGTTCTCCAAATTTTCGATGTACTCGTTTTTCCGGCGATCCAGCCTCTTCTTTTCTGCAATCAAGGCTTGCAGACGCTCCACATCGAACATGGTAATGTAGATTGTGCGCTCATCCATTTCGGGCTATCCCTTCCGATGATTCCACCGGTATCCTACTGTCTCTTACTAATAACGTCGAATTGATTGAGAACTGTGAGTTTAAATACTTGTCGGTTAAGGCACTGATTCACTGATAAATATAACAAAAGAGAGGCTTCCCGACAAGTTCAAACAGTGGCAAAGTTAGGTATCCTCACCAAAACGAGCCAAGAGAAGAGCGATGCCGGACAGCTTCGGACTGAATCGTATCATAATCAAGATGCTTGGGAATAGCAAGGTTCGGTTTAATGACATACGTTGCCTGATTATAGATGCCTGGGCGATTGTTGGGGTACTCTTGGAGCAAAGTGTTCTCTTGAGCAAATGGGGTGTGCTTCGTGCTGGGGAAGCGCGAGCGGCGAGCATGCAACTGCGATTTTGCCTAAAGGTTACCCCGTTAATATGGCTTGAACCTGTGCCAGACCCTTTCCCTATCTTTGCTTTAAAACGTCAGGCAGCCATGCCGATCGCTACCCTCTTCGCTCTCCGTTTGGAGATTACTTGAAAGTTTTCAGTCGATGGGGTTATAAGCCTAACAATCAGGAAAGCTTGTAATATTGAAAGTTGATTTTTATCAAACCATAGTGTAATTAAGCTGGATGGACGAAGGTTCATCCAGCTTAATTGTTGTCGTTGATACGCATCTGTTTGGGCACTAGAGCCCTCAGAGAAACACACGGGAACAAATTGTGTCTAACCTGATTAACCGTAATAATATCATTGACCTGAGATCTTTGAATGAGAGCACCCCTCAGGATAAAGGAAATCTCTATTCTGCAGGGCAGACCATATCTGCAGAACGGGACTTTTTAGTTAGCGTCCTGGATTATATGGACGCCCTAGTAATCGTTCTGGATCGTGCAGGGAAAATCATTCGCATTAATCGCGCCTGCGAGCGCCTGTTTGGTTATTGCGATGAAGTCTTGCGGGACAAACTAACAACCGGCGTTTTGCGTCTCCCAGGTCAAACTGGGGCTCTTGAAAACCTGGTTCAGCTGCTACGCAACAACCTGAGCCATGAGCATTATGAAACGGAATGGGTAGATAATGATGGTATTCAACGAACCATTGCCTGGACAATCAATACATTTCCGGATGAGTACGGACAGCTGGAGTACGTCTTTGCCAGTGGTATCGATATCACCGTCAGAAAAAATGCCGAGCTACAACTAAGGCGCGAACAAGCTTTGCTTAAGAGTCTAATCAACTCGATCCCGGATATGATCTTTTATAAAAACTTGAGCGGAATCTATCAGGGCTGTAATTGGGTTTTTGAGAGGTTGAGCAGGCGGCAGGCGAAAGAGATTATTGGGCTCACGGATGCAGATTTACAAGCTTCTAAGCAAGTATTTTGGTTTAATGAGGTTGATCGCCATGTAATTGAAACTGGTAAAGCGTTTACATATGAGAATTGGATGAAAGATCCCGGCGGCGAACAAATATTGATTGAGACCAGAATTACACCCTATTACAGCCCGGACGGAGAAACGCTTGGGGTCATTGGTGTGGGTCGAGATATTACCAGACATCACATTATTGAGCAGAAACTACGAACTGCGAAATCTGAAATAGAACAGCTTATCAATTCACTTTCATCCATCTTGCTGGTATTAAATCTGGACGGAGTGATAACTCACTGGAATCCGATGGCAGAAAAAGTATTTGTGATGCCAGCTACACAGACACTTGGACAAAAGCTGGGCGATTTGCCAATACCTTGGGACTGGAATGGAATACAGCAAGGAATAGCGAATTGCCGGGCAGAAAACCACCCTATATACATGGATCCCATGCATTTCAAACGCTCAAATGGACAGGAGGGGTATTTAGGAGTAAGCATTAGTCCGCTACACGATAACCAAAATGAGGTGTCGGGTTATATCTTCTTATGCAGTGATATTACCGAGAGGAAAGCCCTGGAAAATCAATTAGCTCAAGCCCAGAGATTAGAGTCGATTGGTCGATTAGCTGCAGGAATTGCTCATGAGATCAATACCCCAATTCAATATATCGGGGATAACGTCCTTTTCTTGCAAAACAATTTCCAGTTGGTGATCGATCTGCTCTTGAAAAATAAAACCCTATTGGAATCCATATTAAAAAGCGAACCATCCAGCCCGGCAATCTCGGAATTAATCGAAGAAATGAATAATATAGATCTGGATTACCTGATTGGAGAAATTCCTCTGTCGATTGAACAGTCTTTGGGTGGTATACGAAGAGTGACAGAGATTGTCAGGGCAATGAAAGAGTTTTCCCACCCCGGGTTGAAAGAAAAAATACCCTCGAACCTCAATAAAGCCCTGATGGACACATTGACAGTGACGCGAAATCAGTGGAAATTAGTTGCGGAGATAGTATCGGATCTCGCACCCGATTTGCCCAAAGTAATGTGCCAGCCAGCAGCAATCAACCAGGTATTCCTAAACATCATTCTAAACGCTGCTCAAGCTATTGAAACTGCCATTGAGCACGGAAAACCCTGCCCAGGTAAGATCACAATCAAGACCAAGCAGAATGGCAATTGGGTTGAAATCAGTATCAGCGACACTGGCCTCGGCATTGCAGAAGAGAACCGACCGCATATTTTTGAGCCATTTTTTACCACCAAAGAAGTTGGTAAGGGCACTGGGCAGGGTCTAGCCCTTGCTTATGATTTTGTAGTGAAAAAGCATAATGGAAGACTCTCCTATGAAACAGCGATTAATGTGGGAACAACATTTATTATTCGGTTGCCCATAGAATGATGACCTTCAGATAGATAATTGGCTATCGATTACACTCAAGCAAAGGAATGAATCCATGGAAGAACGTATTCTATTTGTAGACGATGAAGAAAATATATTGGCGGCATTTCGTAGACACTTGCGCAATATATTTAAAATTGATACCGCCCTGAATGGGATAGATGGGCTAGAGAAGCTAACCACCTCGGGGCCGTTTGCAGTGGTTGTTGCGGATTTACAAATGCCGGGAATGGACGGAATCCAATTCTTGAGCGAGGTTAAAGAACGTTCTCCAGAGACTGTCCGTATTATGCTAACCGGTCATGCAGACCTACAGAAAGCTATTGAAGCAGTCAATGAGGGGAACATCTTTCGATTTCTAACAAAACCAAGCACCCCGGAAGTTCTAATCAAGGCGGTTCAAAGCGGATTGCGACAGTATCGTTTGGTTACAGCAGAAAAAGTACTGTTAGAGAATACACTTAAACATACTGTACGATTATTAACCGAGGTTCTCAGCATGGCAAATCCGGCTGCGTTTAGCCGCACTCTGCGATCACGGCAGATCGTACATGCAATCGTGGAGAACATGAAGCTGCCATACGCCTGGGAGGTAGAACTAGCTGCACTTCTATCTCAAATTGGTTGTATCGTCCTGCCTGAGATGATATTGGATAAAGTGAATAATGACAAGAGATTAACTCCCGCGGAGCAAAGTTTGTATAATTCCCATTTGCATATCGGGTATCGCTGGTTGGAAAACATACCTCGATTGGAAGCTATAGCCCAAATGGTAAGAGACCAACAAAAAGAATATTCAGAATATCCAATTTCCCTCAGTTTGCAGGGTCGCCCAAAGAATGAGTTCGGCGCCCAGATCTTAATGGTAGCGCTAGATTATGAAATGCTACTGAGAAATGGAGCTACATCGGCAGAGGCCACACGCTGGATGGTCGCTCAAGAGGGGAAATATAATCCGAAGATCCTCGATATCTTAGTGGATCGGGAGATCGTCGTCGAAGATTGGTCACCGATTGTGGTGGACATAAAAAGTTTGGAACCAGGAATGACTCTGGGCGATGACGTTTATAGCAAAGACGGAGAATTCCTTGCACACCGCTTGCAATTAATCACTGAACCTCTATGTGAATGGCTGCGGCTTGTTGCCCAGACCAAGGGCGTAGTTGAACCCATTCGTGTATTTGTTTCTCCACACCCTACCCCAGTCTTATAATCTAAAAACCTATTCGTAAATTATTTTTGTGGTGTGTGCGGCGGATCCGCCGCACACACCACAAATAAAATTCAATTTTCGGATAGATACTACGCATCGTCCGGGACTTCGCCCGGAAG
>CAZGIX010000182.1:0-10060 GCA_964525785.1 uncultured Anaerolineaceae bacterium | reverse complement strand
GCGGATGAAGCCGCGCTCGAAATCGGTATGGATCGTCCCGGCAGCCTGGGGGGCTGGCGTGCCGCGGCGCACATTCCAGGCGCGCACCTCGTTTTCGTTCTTTGTGAAGAAGCTGATCAGATCCAGCGCCTCGAAGCCCTTGCGGATCACCTGGTCCAGCCCGCAGCACTCCGCGCCGGCCAGCTCCATGAACTCGCGCCGGTCGGCTTCGTTCATGCTGATCATCTCCTCTTCCAGCCGGGCGCACAGCACCACCACCTCGGCGCCCTGCTCGGCGGCCGTCTGGCGCACGGCCTGCACGTAGGGGTTGTTCTCTCCCAGCCCGGTCTCGTCCACGTTGGCGGCGTAGATCACCGGCTTGCTGGTCAGGAAGCGCAATTCCTCCACCAGGCTGTGCAGCGATTCGCTGTCCGTGTCCTTGAAAGACGAGACTGGCTTTCCCGCCTGCAGGTGGCCGCGCAGCCGCTGGGCCAGGTCCAGCACGGGCTGCAGCTTCTTGTCGCCTTTCACGGCGCTGCCCAGGCGCTCGATCTTGCGTTCCAACTGCCCCAGATCTGCCAGCGCCAGCTCGATATTGACGATCTCGATATCTTCCCGCGGCTCAGGCCGTTCGCTGATGTGCACCACATTGGGATCATCGAAGCAGCGCACCACGTGCACCAGCGCATCGGTGGTACGGATCTGGTCCAGGAACTGGTTGCCCAGCCCTTCGCCTTTGCTGGCGCCGCGCACCAGCCCGGCGATATCCACGAACTCGACCGTGGCGTGGATGCGATTCGGCACGTGCACCAGGTCCGCCAGCTTGTCTACACGCGGGTCGGGCAGCGGCACGATCGCCCGGTTGGGATTGATGGTGGTAAAGGGGAAATTGGCTACCTGGGCATTCTGTGCCCCGCTCAGGGCGTTGAATGTTGTGCTCTTGCCGACGTTGGGCAGCCCGACAATGCCGACGCTGAGGGCCATGCCTCACCTCACAAGTTGTTTTCGGACACGGATATCATGGATTATCACGGATCATTCAAATATTCAGCTTCATCCGCTCTAATCCGAATATTAAGATTAAGCTTTGTGATGCGCTTAGATGGACCTATGGATTCACATTCATTATACAAGAGAATAGAACCGTTTGTTGATCCAAGCTCCTCCGGAATAAAGCTAATCTGAATCTCCACCAGTCTGTTGTGTAATTATGGGCCGAGTTTAATACCCCTGATCTTGTCATAAATTACCCTTTTTGTAGTATTATGGCATCAATCAGGGGATCACAAAGTTTTCCGGTAAGGATGGGAGACATGATGAACAGCACATTTCCTGATGCATATGCTCCATCGTCAACAAGACGACCTCGAAATCGTTTGTTGGTTTGGATAAAGCGAATTACCTTGGGGTTAATTGTTGCCCTGGTTGTCCTGATCATTGCCGGCATGATTTACCAGGCTGTCGGCGCTCGATCAGATATGCGCAGATTCCCGCCACCAAGCGAACTCGTGGATGTCGGTGGCTACCGGCTGCACATCAACTGCACGGGTCCGCAGAATAGCGGTAACCCCACTGTGATCCTTGAGACGCTCTCAGGCGGGGTCTCTGCCTATTGGGCCTGGATCCAACCGGAGATCAGTAAAGTTACGAGAGTGTGCAGTTATGACCGCGCTGGCAGGGGTTGGAGCGAGCCCAGCAGGCATCCTTTGACCCTTCAGCAAACCGTGAACGACCTGCACAGTCTGCTCCAAAAGGCAGAGACGCCTGGCCCCTACATCCTGGTTGGGCACTCGATCGGGGGCGTCTACGTGCGCAAGTTTACCGCTGATTTCCCTGGCGAAGCGGCGGGTGTGGTCCTGGTGGACTCCGCTCACCCGGAGCAGTTCGTCCGCTTCCCGGAGATGCTGGCTGAGAATGAAGCCTATCTGCGCATGTCTGCTGTCTTCCCGGCGCTGGCGCGCATCGGGCTCTTCCGTTTTTATTTCGCCGTGGGCGGCGAGATCGATTTTGCGGATCTGCCCTCTCGCAAGCATGATGAAGTGGCTGCTTTCTGGTCATCGCCGGAGTATTTCCACAGCCAGAGGTCCGAGGCGATTGCAAGCCCCACCATTTATTCAGATGCACATTTATTGGGCAGCCTGGGAGATATGCCGCTGGCGGTCATCAGCCAGGGATTCAACCCACCCTCTTCCTGGAGTGAGTTGCAAAACGAGTTGGCAGACCTATCAACAAACAGCCTGCACATTACCGTCACCGGGGCAACACACGCTTCCCTGGCTTTCAATCGCCTGCATGCCCAGGCAACCAGCGATGCTATTCTTCAGGTGGTTGAGGCTGTGCGTACCGGTCGGCCTCTATCGGTGAAATAACAAAGGCAGACACAACAAATCCCGCAATTATTATGCAGGGGTGTCATGTACGCCTGGTGCAGTCATCCGATCGTATCACGATGTCAAATAGTCTGCCTGGTAGATCCGCTCGAGGTGCTTGGGCCTCATTTTCAAAGCATCGGCAGGTAAACTGACCGGATGGTGATCGTGCCGGGCGGCGCCCACACCTCACTGATCTAGAGCACGACCGGGATGCTGACCGATCTTTTTGTGCTTGCACCCTGTTGCTTCAGTATGATTGCGATGGGTGTCGCCCAGGATCGGAAGTGTCTCTTTGGCTTCGTCGGGTAGTATAATGATCAAAATTTCACGGGCAGCTCTGCTCCATTTCAAAAACGTTACATTTCATGTCGCAGCCTCCAACCAAAGTAAAACTCTCGCGCTTTACCCAGGGTTACTTGATCTGCCTGGTCGGCACCACCTTGTGGTCGTTCACCGCCATCTTCATCCGCTATCTGATGGTGACATATCAAATGCCGGCTCTGACCCTGGCAGCCTGGCGCGACTTGCTGGTCGCGCTGGCGCTGGCAGCCGTATTTTTCCTCTTCCGTCGCTCGCTGCTCAGCGTGGGCGCTGGCAACCTGGGTTTTATGCTGCTCTACGGGCTGGTGCTGACCCTGTTCAATTCCTTGTGGACGATCTCGGTGGTATACAATGGAGCGGCGGTATCCACTGTGCTGGCTTACAGCTCTGCCGCGTTCACTGCCCTGCTGGGGTGGTGGCTCTTTCATGAGCCTCTCGGTATACTAAAAATCCTGGCGGTCGTGCTCAGCCTGGCGGGCTGTGCGTTCGTCTCGGGGGCCTACGACCCTTCCGCCTGGCAGCTCAACACAGCCGGTGTGGTCACCGGTCTGCTCTCCGGGGTCGCCTTTGCAGGCTACAGCCTGATGGGCAAGATCACCGCTCGCAGAGAGATCAATCCATGGTCAGCATTGATGTACAGCTTCTTTTTTGCCGGGATATTTCTATCGCTCTCCAACTTGTTCGAGGGCTGGCTGCCGGCTGGTGTTGCTTCCACGAACTTCTTGTGGCTGGGCGGTGCAGTGGCAGGCTGGCTGGTTCTGATCTCCCTGGCATGGTTGCCAACGATCGGCGGCTATGGACTTTATACGGTCAGTATGGGTTATCTGCCGGTGAGCGTGGCAAACTTGATTGCTACCCTGGAGCCGGCTCTGACAGCGATCTGGGCCTACCTGCTGCTGGGCGAGCGTCTGACGCCGGTGCAGATCTTCGGCAGCGCCATGATCGTCACAGGCGTGCTGCTGCTGCGTCTCAACGGTAGAGAGACCTCTGGCGAATCCGTGCAGAAGCCCTCCTCTGAAATTGTGGCCTGATCGTATGGAAATCGTAGGGCAGGAGTCAAGCAGAGCCGCCGTATCTCTGGTATGATGCCCAGCGATGGGCAACTTCATTTCTTCTCCTCCTTTGTGAGAGCCGGGCGAGGCGCACCCGGCTCTCATCGATTAAACGAGAGCTTTCAAGATCGCAAGCGTTTCTGCTTTCCCCCCCAATCCCGATTCACCTCCCGGACCAACACAAGATGGACAGCCGTCCTGGCATTCGCACGCCGATACCAGCTCGAGCGCTCGCCCCAGCAGATCGCCGTGCAGCTCATAAAGCCGCTGACTGAAGCCTATCCCTGCCGGCACCTGGTCGTAGAGCACCACGGTGGGGATGCCCGCTTCACCCGGCGCGCTCACGCCCAGCGGCGATTGCGGATCAGCATGCATTCCCAGATCGCCCACATCGCACATCAAAAAGAACGGCGCCAGATGCTCTAATACGAATGCCAGCCCGGCAAGCCCGCTGCGCACTCGTACGGCAGTTTCCGCCCGGCGGTGGCAGGTCGGGCATAGGGTGACTAGGTTCTCCATCCGGTTGGCAAGGGCGATGTTCACCCCGCTGCTCGGATCGGCAAAGGCCCGGAACGGTGTGATATGGTGCACATCGTGATCGCGCCCCATTTCCGGCGCACCGCATACCTGGCAGCGGTAGCCATCCCGGGCGCGCACGGCCTGGCGCAGACGTCCCCATCCTGGACCGTAGTCATTTGGATCGCCTCGCCAGAGTCCTTGCTCACGCAGCATATCCAGCGTGGCGCTGTCCAGGCTCAGCCAGTAGCCGGTCGTATCCAGGCTCGTGGGGGGCAGGTCCAGGTTTTCCAAACCGAGCTGCTCGTGGGTGTACCAGCGCACCTTGCGAAAGCCAACCACCTTGCGGGTCACCTGGATCTCGCCATATGCTTTCGTGCAGCCTGGCGCTGCCTGCCTGGCCAGCTGCTCTACCAGGCTGACGGTGGTCTCACTGCGCGGCTCAGTGTAGTAATCTGCATCCATCCGCCGCAGGTGCGCGATCTTGCCTTCCAGGTCCAGGTCATCCACCAGGTAGGATTGTGCTTCGTGCAGGTAGATCGCTCCTGGGTGGACCATCCACAACGCGCTGGCATAATCCACTTCCCCAATGCTTACCGGGGATGCATCCAGGCCGGCGTCTACCTGCAGCACGAAACTATCTGCAGTAGCAGAGCGTAGTGAAACTGCCTGGGCAGGGTATTGGTCTGCCATCCAGTAATAGCGTTCGCCGGAATGGTGCAGGGTATTCTGGCTTTGCAGCACTTCCAGGAATTCTGCTACCGTTTCAGAGGGGACGCTCCCGAAGGCTTCCCCTTGGCTGAACGGCAGCTCGAAAGCTGCGCAGCGCAGATGGTCGAGCAGGATGAGCAGGTTATCCGGATTTACCAGCGCCTGCTCGGGTGTCCGCTTGAAGAAATAATCCGGGTTATGCGCCAGGAACTGGTCCAGCGGATCGGCGGTGGCGACCAGCACAGCCAGCGACATATCCTGACCTCGCCCGGCGCGCCCGGCCTGCTGCCAGGTGCCGGCAATGCTGCCCGGGTAGCCCACCAGCAAAGCAGCCGACAGCGCGCCGATATCGATGCCCAGCTCCAGGGCATTGGTCGCCACGACAGCGCGCACCTGCCCGCTGCGCAGGCCGCGCTCGATCTCGCGCCGCTGTCTGGGCAGGTATCCGCTGCGGTAGCCGCGAATCTCATCTTCCTCACCGGGCGGCGTCCCCCAGCCGCGCGTGAAGGTCGCCTCAGAGCTGCTGCTCTGGCGCAGGTAGGTCAGGATCAGCTCGACGGTGCGCCGGGAGCGCCCGAAGATGATCGTCTGCAGATGGTACGCCAGCAGGTCATCCGCGATGCGCACGCTGTCCTGCAGGGCGCTGCGCCGCAGACCCAGCTCCTTGTTGACCACCGGCGGATTATATATAAGGAATGTCTTTGGCCCACGCGCTGCGCCTTCTTCGTCCACAAGAGCCACAGGCGCTTCCACCAGCCGCTCCGCCAGCTCCACAGGGTTGGCAATTGTAGCGGAGGTCAGCAGGAAAACCGGATCGGCGCCGTAGGAATGGGCGATACGGCTCAGCCTGCGCAGCACGTTGGCGACATGCGAGCCGAACACCCCCCGGTAGACGTGCATCTCGTCGATCACCACATAGCGTAGGTTAGCGAAGAATTCCGCCCAGGCTGTATGGTGCGGCAGGATGCCGGTGTGCAGCATGTCTGGATTGCTGAGCACCAGGCGCGCCTGCCCGCGTATCGCCGGGCGGTATTTAGGGGGCGTGTCGCCGTCATAGATAGCGGCTGGCACCTCTTTCAAGTCTAGCTGGCGCAGATTGGCGAGCTGGTCCTGCGCCAGCGCCTTGGTCGGGAAGAGATACAGCGCCCGGGCGTTTGCCTCCCGCAGCAGGCCGTCCAACACAGGCAGGTTGTAGCTGAGCGTCTTCCCGCTGGCGGTGCCAGTTACCACGGCGACGTTCCAGCCCGCTTGCACCAGGTCCCAGGCCCGGCGCTGGTGGCTGTACAGGCGCTGGTAGCCGCGCTTATCCAGGGCGGAGCACAGGTCGGGGTGCAGATCGTCCGGCAGCTCAGCCCATTGCGCCGGTCGCGCCGGAAGGCTCTCCCAGGCGCAGATGTTGTCCGCGATGGCCGGGTCAGCCCGCCAGCGGCTCAGCAGCCTCGTTAAATCAGACATAAACCCTTTACCCTAGATCCTAAAGGTCTTCAAGACCTTTAGGATCTGCGCTCCTTGAGGATCACTGCAGCATAGATCGGCGACTCCTCGGCGGTGATCAAGCGGTTAATCGCCCAGCCGGTGCCTTCCAGCAGGTCTGCCATCTCCTCCGGCGACGCCAGCAGATAATCGAACCACGGCGACCTGGCGCCCCGGTAGCAGATGCGGATGCGCAACTGCCCCGCCATGCGCCCACGCCAGCGGTTGTACTCTTGGTACGCCAGGTGGTCGGGATCAGCCGTCTGGTAGATATCGTTGCTGACTGCCAGGAGGCGCGCTCCGGACGTGGTTATGTGGTAAAAGCGCTTGAGCAGGCGTTTAGCCCTGCTGCGGTTGCCCAGAAGGCCAAAGTTGTTGCCGAACATGACGATCGTATCGAATCGGCCCAGGTCAGCGCTGACCTGGGTGATGGAGAGCAGATGTGTATTGGTGAAGCCCCTCCGGCGGCAGGTTTCCAGTGCACCCGGCGAGTTATCGATCCCCACCACTTCATGCCCCAGGTCTTGCAGATACAAACCCACGCGCCCTGCCCCGCAGCCGATATCCAGAACGCGGCCCTTGGCGTAGGCGATGGCCTCTTTCTCCTGGGGCGTCCAATTCTCGTAGGGATTGAAATAAGTTCCTGGCCCATTTGGAGCAGCGTTGATGAAGCCATCATCCCGTTCGACGATCTCGTGAACCGTATCGCCGCTCAGATAGGCGAGCATCTCCATCCCAAAAGCATCTTGCTCTGCAGTCAGGGCCATGTAGACTCCCTATATCCTAAAGGTCTAGGATCTGTCAATATCCATCACCAGAGCTACCGCGCCCCACAGCGGGGCGTCGTCGCCTAGCGCCGCCGGTACGATCTCGATCCGGACTTCTGGTAAGGCAGTCTCCATGGCGACCTGCCGTACGGTCTCCCACCAGATATCACCCGACTTGGTCACCCCGCCTCCTAGGATGAAGCGCTGCGGGTTGATCAGGTTGGCGGCGTTGCCGATGCCTGTGCCTATGGCCCAGGCAGAGCGCTGCAGCAGCTCGCTCGCCAGCTCGTCGCCCTGGGTGGCGGCCCGGCTGACCAGCGCACCGTCGATGGCGTCCAGGTCGCCGCCGCACAGCCTGCGCATGATTGCTCCGCAGGCGGGATCGGCTTGCAGGCGCTGGCGGGCATCCTGCGCCATGTACGGGCCAGAAGCCAGCCGCTCCACGCAGCCGCGCTTGCCGCACAGGCACAAAGGCCCGTCGGGATCGATGGTCGTGTGCCCAATCTCACCCGCCATGCCGTCCCAGCCTCGCCAGACGCACCCGTCCAGGATCCAACCTCCGCCCACTCCGGTGCTGATGGTGATGTAAAAGATACTGCTCAACCCCTGCCCGGCTCCAAAGCGCTGCTCACCGAGAGCAGCCACGTTGGCGTCATTATCCACACTGACTGGAGCGCCGAACGCACCCTCCAGCAGGCTTGCCAGCCGGATGCCCTCCCATCCCGGGACGTGGTGCGACAGGCGCACCGTGCCGCTGAGTGCATCCACGGGTCCGCCGAAGCTCACCCCTACTGCTTGCGGCTTGGGGCCTTCCAGCAAGCGCCGACCCAGTTGGATCATGGTCTCCAGGTCGTAGGCTGCATCCGGGTTGGATGGCGATAATACTTGCTCATGCTTCAGCCACGCCTGGCCCCCGGGCAGGATCACCCCTGCCGTGTGCTTGGTACCGCCGAAATCCAGAGCCAGGATCAAGCCGCCCTCTGTAACGCCTGGGCCGCCAGGCGCTTCATGTGCGCCAAAATGGCGCTGAAACCGTTCAGGCGCTGCATGGTAAGCACCTTGTCCAGCCCCATCGACAGGTAGAAATCCTGGGGGACGCCCAGCACCTGCTCCGGCGTTGCCTCATTCAGCCCTTCAGCCATGATGGCTGCCAGGCCGCGCACCGTGGGCGATTCCCGAGGCACATCAAAATAAAAGCTCATGCGGTCCCCCTTCACCTCGGCGGTCACACTGACCGGGGTCATGCACTCTTCTACCGGCTCGCAGAGATCTGGCTGGTCGCGCAGCTCCGCCGGCATCTCCGGCATCCTTCCGGCATAGTCGATTAACAGCTCGACTTTTTCTTGCCCTTCGCTCCACTCGAATTCCTCCACGATCTCCTGCAGCCGTTCCGGGAGGTGGTTTTGATGTGCACCCATACCGTTACTCCTCGCACATAAGCGTTGATTACCTGATAGCTGTCCGCCATTGACCGTTCATGCAGAATCACGTTACTGGCGGTTGGATATCCTGGAAAATTATACCCTCATCAGAGATTTTGACCCACCGCCCGGGTTCCAGGGAGAGCGGTTATTTCTGTTGGCCTCTCTCAGGAATTAGCCACACAGTTCGCAGAGAACGCCGAGGTAAACGAAAAACCCTGCGCACTCTGCGTTCTGTATTAATAATATCAACTTCGTGTACCTACTGCTTTGTCAAGGCTCAATGCGACATTTGAAAACGAACGCCTGGCAGCCTTGACAAAGCTTGAAGTGTTCCGTTAGCGGAGCGTTCAAATAGCAGAATGATCTTTGACGGAACACTACGTGCCTTGGAGACTTCGTGGTGATATTTTCTTTTATTGTGATGAAACAGATTCCATGGCAACTCTGTGGTGAATGCATATACCCAAGCTCCCTCCTGGCAAGGGAATAGCTTATCAACCCAACTGCAAGCCGATATCAAAGGCTGCGGAATAGCCATCCGCTGCCTCAGCTACATTGAGCAGCAGCTGTTCATTAAAGATCCGGTCCGTACTGTTCGAAGTGCGTTGCCCCCGGCTGACATAAGGTGCCCTTGATAACACCTTATCCGAGAGCGTATCGTCAAAGAACAGCTGGGAGGTAAATTCAGAGGGCTGCAGTTCCTTATTGTTGTGTATCTTAAAATGAATATGCACGGCGCGGCCTGGATAATAGCCCGGATAGATTGTGATGAACGTCGCCTGCCCGTTCGTATCGGTTACCTGCAAACCGCGCAGGAACTTCTGGCCCTGGGTGTTGAAGCCTGGGTCGGAGACGCCGGAATAGACCCCCGAGGCGTCGCAGTGCCAGATCTCCACATCAGCCCCAGGGAGGGGACTGCATCCCTCCGGACCGACTTGCGAGACGTTAAAGGTCAGGGTGAGAGGAGCGCCTTCTTTCACCACCCCGGTCGAAGGGTCCGAACGGATATCTGAGCGGATTAGGTCGACATCGATGTAGTATGGTCCTTCAGTTAGCTCGGGACGCACGATGCACGCCGGCAGCGATGTGAGGCTGGGAGCGGTTGCCGTAGATAATGCTGCCGTTGCTGAAGGTGCAGCCGCAGTAGAGGAGGCAGCTGTAGTTTGGGATGGTATCGTAGAGAAGGGCGTAATGATAGCAGAGGTGGCTGGCTGCCTGGTCTTGACTGGATCCGGACTGCAGCCAGCCAGAAGTGCAGCCGCGCTGGCGAGGCCCAACAGCTTCAACACCTCCCGGCGACTCAAGATCCTGCCGATAGGACGATCGTCGTTTTCCATAGAACCTCCGTACACGAAGATCTTTTCCGATACCCCAAATATTCGGATAGATGCTACGCATCGTCCGGGACTTCGCCCGGAAGATGAGGCCCCTACGGGGCAGTTGAC
>CAZGIX010000181.1:0-10089 GCA_964525785.1 uncultured Anaerolineaceae bacterium | reverse complement strand
AGCGCCGCAGGCTCGAGCTGCACGAGGCAGAGTTAGAAGGTTTTGGTCCAATCGAGGAGCTGTCGCCGGCAGCAGCCTTGACCGAGCTGCCGCACGACAGTTAATCAACGGTGAGGAGAACAGCATGGCTGTTTTAACCGCAGAAAAAGTCACCAAGCGTTTTGGCGGTCTGGATGCCCTGCAGCAAATCGACCTGGAAGTCAAAGAACAGGCCATCCAAAGCATCATTGGTCCTAACGGCGCCGGGAAAACCACGTTCTTCAACTGTGTCACTGGCTTCTACACCCCCGAAGAAGGCGATATATACCTGGAAGGCCATCCGATCACCGGTCTATCACCAGATCGGGTTGCCATGCGTGGCATCGCCCGTACCTACCAGAATATCCGCCTGTTCAAGAATATGACCGCCATCGAGAACATCCTGGTCGGTATGCACCCGCACCTGAGATCGACCATGGTCGGAGGCGTCCTTCACAGTCGGGGTACGCTTCGCGAAGAAGCCGAAGCCCTGGCGGAAGCCCGCCGGCTGCTGGGTTTTGTCAACCTCACCGGCCAGGGAGACATGATGGCAAAAAACTTGCCTTACGGCGCACAGCGGCGGCTGGAGATCGCCCGGGCCCTGGCAAACCGGCCGAAACTGCTGCTTCTGGATGAGCCTACCGCCGGGATGAATCCAAGTGAGACCCAGGCGACCACGAATCTGATCCGGCGCCTGCGCGATGAACTGGGGATAACGATCTTACTCATCGAACACCAGATGCGCGTAGTGATGGGTATTTCCGAGCTGATCACCGTGCTCGATTACGGCGCCAAGATCGCTGAGGGACTGCCCAAAGAGATCCAGGGCAATCCGAAAGTAATCGAAGCCTATCTCGGAAAAGGGAGCGCAAGCGAATTCGTTACCGCCCGTCAATCTACATCAGCAAGCCCTGATGGAGTAAATGACTATGGCACTGCTTGAACTCGAGAATGTGCACGCATACTACGGCCACATTCATGCTCTGAAAGGCATTTCACTTTCAGTCGACCAGTCAGAGATTGTTACACTCATTGGTGGAAATGGGGCCGGGAAGTCCACCACGCTCAAAACCATCAGCGGCTTATTGAAGCCTCGTGAAGGCACCGTAAGGTTAAGCGGCGAGGACCTGGCGAGTTCAAGAGCACACGAAATTGTCGCCAAGGGGGTTGTCCAGGTCCCCGAAGGACGGCGGATTTTCGCCCGCCTGACGGTCACCGAAAACCTTGAAATGGGCGCTTATACGCAGACGGATAAAGCCCGAATCAGCGAAAATATGGAGCGTGTGTTTTCGCTCTTTCCACGGCTGAAGGAACGCCGCTCACAGGTAGGTGGAACGCTGAGCGGCGGCGAGCAGCAGATGCTGGCCATGGGGCGGGCAGTGATGGCCGATCCCCAGGTGCTCCTGATGGACGAGCCTTCTATGGGGCTGGCTCCAGTTCTGGTGGACAGCATCTTCGAAACGATCGTGAACATGAACCAGGCCGGTACGACTATCTTGCTTGTTGAGCAAAATGCGCGCATGGCTCTGCAGGTCGCAAACCGGGGCTATGTGATCGAAACCGGATCAATTGCCTTGAGCGGCTCTGCAGAACAACTGCGCTCCGATGAGACCGTTCAGAAGGCTTACCTGGGGATCACGTAAACTTGATTCTTAGTCGATTAAATTGGGTGCTTGCAGGGAAGAGACTCGTGTGAGCGCCCGATTTTGTTACTAACACGATGCATCTACCTAACACAGCTGAATTTGTTATCGTAGGTGGGGGTGTGATGGGTGCCAGCATTGCTTACCACCTGGCGATGCGCGGTGTAAAACACATCCTTCTCCTGGAGAAAGACGATTTCTTCGGTTTGGAGGCAACCGGGCGCTGCGCTGGAGGCGTGCGCTACCAGTTTGCCACTGAAGCCAATGTCCGGCTGTCGCTGGTCTCTCTGCCAATGCTGGAACGTTTCGAAGAAGAGATTGGGCAGGCCATCGACTACCGCAAGTGTGGCTACCTGTTCGCTCTGACGAATCCTACAGATGTGGCTGTATTTCAACACAATATGGGCATGCAGAACCGCCTGGGCGCTGGAACACAGTGGTTGGATGGCGATGAGATCCGGCGCTGGCTGCCGATGATGCGCCTGGAGGATGTGTTGGGAGGCACCTACAATCCACGCGATGGCCTGGTCGATCCTAGCAGCGTGGTGATGGGCTATATTAATACCGGAAAGCGCCTCGGGGTAACTGCCCTGACCGGGGTAGAAGTGACCGGTCTACGGGTGAAAGCCGGCAGCATCCACGCGGTGGAGACCAACCAGGGAAATGTATCTACACCCCACGTGGTCAATGCTGCCGGCCCATGGGCAGGGGTGGTCGGGAGGATGGCAGGAGTTGATATACCCATCACCCCCATACGCCGCCAATGGTTCACAACTAGCGCGCTGCCCGAGATCCCGGCAGATTTCCCATTTCTCATCGATTTCGCCCAGTCGCTTTACTTTCACCGCGAGGCCAAGGGGCTGCTGATCGGCATGTCGAATTCCGATGAGCCGCCCGGGTTCGACCAAAACGTTGATCCCGAATGGGAGTTAGCAATTGTAGAATCCGCAGCAGCGCGGATGCCGCTGCTGGAGAAAGCCAGCCTGGTCTCCCGGTTGGCGGGGCTGTACGAGGTTACCCCCGATGCACACCCTATCTTTGGGAGAACACCTGTCGATGGCTTCAGTGTCTGCGCCGGTTTCTCCGGTCACGGTTTCATGCATGGACCAATATCCGGTTTGCTGATGAGCGAGATCCTCCTGGATGGGCAGGCGCAAGCTGTGGATGTATCCCAGCTCGACCTGGCTCGCTTCGCAGAAGGCCGGATGATACAGGAGTATAATGTCGTCTAACTTTGAGGCATCTATCCTTGCCATCGGCTGAGATCATCATCATTGGTACAGAAATACTGTTGGGCGATATCGTCGATACCAACGCCCAATTCCTGGCGCGGGCGCTGCGCGATGCCGGTGTCGACCTGTACCGCAAGACAACCGTCGGTGATAATCCCCGGCGCATTGCTCAAGCCATTAACCAATCGATGGAACGCTGTGAGATCATTATCACTACCGGTGGGCTGGGCCCAACTGTGGATGATCCCACCCGGGATGCTGTTGCCCTGGCGATGGGGACAGAGATCGAGTTCCGACCCGAATTGTGGGAGCAGATTCAGGCTCGCTTTCGCCGATACGATCGTGAGCCAACCGAGAACAACCGCCGCCAGGCATATGTTCCCCGCGGAGCAATAGCTGTCGAAAATCCGGTCGGTACTGCACCGGCATTTATCGTCGAAACGGAACGGCACGCCATTATCTCTTTGCCAGGCGTACCACGCGAGATGGAATTCCTGGTTCGCAGCTCGGTGCTACCCTACCTGCGCGAGCGCTTTGACCTCAAGGGCATCATCAAAACCCGCGTGCTGCACACTGCCGGAGTGGGTGAATCGCAAATCGACGACCTGATAGGCGATCTGGAAGCTTTGAGCAACCCAACCGTCGGTCTGGCAGCCCATTCCGGGCAGGTTGATGTGCGCGTGACTGCCAAGGCTGAATCGGAGGCCTCTGCAGACGACCTGATCTATCCTATCGAGGAAGCCATCCGGCAGAGGCTGGGAAATTGGATTTACGGCACAGACAAAGACACGCTGGAGGGCGCTGCTCTGCAAGGAATCACCCGCAAAGGATGGACGCTGGTGGTCGTCGAAGCCGGCTTGAACGGCAGCTTGATACGCAGGCTGGCAGGTGCCGATGGGCCATTCCTGGGCGGCGAGATGCTGGCTCAAACGCCATCCCCCCAGGAGCTCCTGGAGAGTACTCGAATGTTGCGGCAAGCCCGGCAGGCAGACACAGCCCTGGGAGTTGCCATCTACCCCGAAGGTGAACGCCAGGTTGTACACCTGGTGCTGGTTTCCCCCGACGGTGAGCAGGAGTTCACCCGCCCTTACGGTGGCCCACCAGAGAATGCCCCGCGTTGGGCATTGCACCACAGCCTGGATTTGATCCGGAATCTTTGATCATGAACTATGAGCAGCCCAAGCGCTGCTCATAGTTCAAATAACAATGGAGAGCAACGTGGCAAAATCTGCCGACCTATTGTTTATCAATGCAATCGTGCTGACGATGGATGCTCAGCTTACACAATACGAACCGGGTGCGGTTGCAATTGCAGGAGATCATATCCTGGCAACCGGTCCCGAGGCAGAGCTAAAGAAGAATTTCACAGCGCCAGTCACCATCGACTGCGGCGGCAAGGTGCTCATGCCCGGACTGGTGAATGCTCATACGCACATCCCGATGACCTTACTACGCGGTCTGGCAGATGATCTACGGCTGGACGTTTGGCTGCAAGGCTACATGATGCCGGTAGAGCGCGAGTATGTCTCGCCCGATTTTGTCCGGCTGGGCAGCCAGATCGCCTGCGCTGAGATGATCCGCTCAGGCATTACCAGTTTTGCCGATATGTATTATTTCGAAGAGGAGGTTGCCCGCACCACAGCCGAGATTGGCATGCGAGCCGTCTGCTCACAAACGGTGATGAAGTTCCCGGTTCCCGATGCTCGCTTTTATGAGGAATCGTTGGCAGCCGCCAGAGAATACATCCAGCGCTGGAAGGGTCACCCGTTGATCGTGCCGTCGGTAGCGCCGCATGCACCTTATACATGCACCGATGAAATCTTGCGCCTGACTGCCGCTCTGGCGGTTGAATTCGATGTGCCCTTGCACACCCATCTTGCAGAGACCGCCTTGGAGGTGGAGAATGTGCGCCAGGAAAACGGCATGCCGGTCATCCCGTACGTCAAGAAGCAGAACCTATTCGATGCGAAGGTATTGGCAGCCCACTGCGTGCATATCGATGAGGGAGAGATGTACACCCTCAAACATCACAATGCCGGCGTGGCTCACAACCCATCCTCAAACCTTAAACTGGCATCCGGCTTTGCTCCCGTGAGTAAAATGCTTGAAATCGGCCTGAACGTGGGCATCGGCACAGATGGTCCGGCATCTAACAACGATCTGGACATGTTCGAGGAGGTGCGCCTGGCTGCCTTTGTCGCCAAAGTGCACAGCAACGACCCAACCGCATTGCCTGCCCAGCAGGCCCTGGCGATGGCAACCCGCCTGGGCGCTCATGCCTTGCACATCGGGGATCTGACTGGATCGCTGGAAGCGGGTAAGCGCGCCGACCTGATCCTGGTAGATATCTCCCGGCTGCACATCTCACCCCGTTTCCGCCGTGACGCCAACGGCGTCTATGCCCAGATCGTCTATGCCGGCAAGAGCACGGACGTCACCGACGTGATGGTGAACGGGCAGTGGCTGATGCGCGAGCGGGAGCTGACCACGCTGAAAGAAGCCGACCTGGTCCTGCATGCCACAGAATACGCCAAACGGATCGATGCTTTCCTGATCGAGCGAGAACAGTCGGTGCTCTCCAAGCTGATCGCCATTGCAGGGGCCAGCGAAACGGAGAGCTTCGAGGTTCAGGCGAAAGTGCGCCTCCTCGACCCACAGCCAGTGCTGCAGGCTATCCAGGAGCGCGACCTGGAAATCCTCCATCACCGGCACTACCACGAATACGACACCTATTTTGCCTTCCCGGACCCGGCCCAGGGATTCTTGCGCTACCGGGAGGACGAGTTCATCGACGAGAAAGGCAACGTAGCAAAAGTGCGCTACCGGTTGACCCTGCTTGGACCCGCGCGCGAGCATCATTTCCCCAGTGACGTGCTGCTATCCCGCAGCCGCTACATCGCACCTGCAACGCACAGCCTGCGATTTTACCGTGAATATTTTAAGCCCAGCTCCGAGACGTTTATCCATAAAGACAGGCTGCGCTGGCGGGTATTGTTCCAGGGAACGGAGTTTTATATCAACCTGGATCAGGTGAAAGATCCAGACCTGGGTTATTTCCTGGAGGTGAAAAGCCGCACATGGAGCCAGCGTGATGCGGAGTATAAAGCCCAGGTAGCCGGAACGCTGATCGAAATCCTGGGGGTCTCCCCGGATGGCAGCGTCCCCCAGGATTATATCGAGATCGTCAATACCTGATGACTGAAGCAGTGCTGCTCGATGCCGTGCAGATCGCCCGCCAGGCAGGTGCGCTGCTGCTGCGCCATTACAACCGGTCGGGCACCAGAGCCCGTCTGAAAGCCGACCGTTCGGTGGTCACAGAAGCCGATCTGGCAGCGGACCGGCTGATTAGCGCTGCGATTCAGGAAAAATATCCGGGAGAGGCCATCCTGAGCGAAGAGCTGCACCCCGCTCTGAGCGGAGAGGCTGGAGAAGTGGTGTGGGTGATCGACCCGCTGGATGGCACAACCAACTTCAGTCTGGGTTTGCCCATATGGGGGGTCTCGATCGCCCGCCTGGTGGGAGGCCAGCCTGAGAGCGGGGTGTTGTACTTCCCTCTGTTAGACGAGCTGTACACTGCCAAGCGCAATCTTGGAGCAGATTTTAATGGGGAGCCGCTGCGCGCCGAGCCGCCCGATCCCGATATCCCATCGACGTTTTTTTCCTGCTGCAGCCGCACATTCCAGAATTACCGGATAGAATTAAAGTACAAACCGCGCATCCTGGGATCCGCAGCCTATTCATTTTGCGCGGTGGCGCGCGGCATTGCCCTGATAGCGTTCGAAGCCACCCCAAAAATCTGGGATCTTGCGGCTGTCTGGCTTTTAGTGACTGAAGCCGGGGGCGTGGTAGAAACCTACTCTGGCGCCAATCCGTTCCCAATATTAGCGGGTATGGATTACGGAAGCACATCCTTCCCGACCCTGGCAGCTGCCACACCAATACTGATGGCAAAAGCTCGCCAGAAGATCAACCCAAAAGAATAAACCAAAAACAGGAGGTCCCAAAATGGAATATCGCTACCTGGGTAAATCAGGCCTGCAAGTCTCGGCCCTATCGCTGGGAGCGTGGGTGACATACGGGGGGCAGGTGGGGGAAGACGTGGCATATGAGTGTATGAAGGCCGCCTATGATGCCGGGGTGAATTTCTTCGACAATGCAGAAGCCTATGCGAGGGGTCAAGCTGAGATCGTCATGGGCAAGGTGATCAAGAAGGCCGGTTGGAAGCGTTCTGACCTGGTGGTCTCCACCAAGCTTTTCTGGGGTGGAGATGGGCCGAACCAAACCGGACTTTCTCGCAAGCACATCCTGGAAGGTATTGACGCCTCGCTGAAACGGCTGCAAATGGAGTACGTCGACCTGCTATTCTGCCATCGTCCTGATATCTACACCCCCATCGAAGAGACAGTGTGGGCGATGCACCAGGTGATCCAACAGGGTAAGGCATTTTATTGGGGCACCAGCGAGTGGAACGCCGACCAGATCATGGAAGCACACGCTGCTGCCCGGCGAGAGCACCTGATCCCCCCGCTGATGGAGCAGTCTGAATACAACATGTTTCGCCGTGAGCGCGTGGAGCGTGAGTATACGCGCCTGTATACAGAGGTTGGCCTGGGCACCACGATCTTCAGCCCGCTGGCGAGCGGTTTGCTGACCGGCAAGTACAACCAGGGCATCCCGGCTGGAACGCGCGCCACACTGAAAGGCTACGAGTGGCTGAAAAAGGAATTCCAGGGCAAGGAAGCGCGCCGGAGAATTGCAAAAGTCGAAAAACTTGGCAAGATAGCACAAGTCCTGGGCTGCTCGATGGCGCAGCTGGCTCTCGCCTGGTGCTTGAAGAATCCACATGTCAGCACTGTGATCACGGGAGCATCTAAAGCACACCAGGTTACCGAGAACATGGTGGCCTTGGAGATTGCCGGGAGATTGGACGAGGATGTGCTGCTGGGCATCGAAAAAATCCTGGACAATAAGCCCGAGCCGCTCAATGATTATCGCTAAAACAGCCTGGCGTCAAAATCAGGAAATATGTAACACCCGATGAGATAACAATCACATTTGACGTCGAGGCGAGAATTTGGTACGCTGGTTTGTGACTAAGAAATTGAATTTTATTTGTGTTGTGCAAAAAGGAGTTATTTCATGACCACAAAAGCCGAAGTCAAAGATTTCTATACCAGCCAACCGATTGCGGTGGTAGGAGTTTCAAGGGATAGTAAGAAGTTCGGCAACACCGCCTATAAAGAGCTGCGTGCGAAGGGATACAAGCTGTACCCGGTGAATCCGAACACAGATACCATCGAAGGAGATAAGTGCTATCCCAACCTGGAGGCCTTACCGGAACCGGTTGGAGGCGTGCTGATCATCCTGCCTCCACGTAAAACCGAGGAGGTAGTGAAAGAAGCAAACGAAGCGGGCATCAAGCGTGTCTGGATGCAGCAGGGAGCGGAGTCACAGGCCGCCATCCGCTACTGCGAAGAACATGGCATGAGCGCCATCCACAATGAATGCATCATGATGTACTCGCATGACGCGGCCTTCTACCACCGCGCACACAAGTTTGTGTGGGGGCTCCTGGGAAAGGCGCCCAAATAGTTCGCCAGTCGATTTCCCCGGTAGAAAAGGATTACAGTTCTGCACGAGGCGCCTGATAGTTGGGCGCCTCCTTTGTTATGATGACATCGTGCGGGTGGCTCTCGATCAACCCGGCGTTTGTGATCCGCACCAGCCGGGCACTCTGGCGGAGGTCCTCCAACGTGACAGCCCCTGCATAGCCCATGCCCGAGCGCAGCCCACCCACCAGCTGGTATACATACTCATGCAGCGGACCTTTGTAAGGCACGCGACCCTCGATGCCCTCTGGAACCAGCTTTCCGCTGGCATTCTGCCCACTGGCGTAGCGATCGCGCCCGAATCCCTGCATGGCTCCCAGGCTGCCCATGCCGCGGTAATCCTTAAATCGCCGCCCCTCATAGAGGACAACTTCACCCGGCGATTCATCCAATCCAGCCAGCAGGCTCCCCAGCATGACCACATTCGCCCCGGCTGCCAGCGCCTTGACGATGTCACCGCTGTACTTAATGCCGCCGTCGGCGATCAACGGGACGCCGAGTTCCCTGGCTGCCTGGGCGCAGTGATAGATGGCTGACACCTGAGGCATACCTGATCCGGAGATCACGCGTGTGGTGCAGATCGATCCGGCACCCACGCCCACTTTGACTGCGCAGGCACCAGCCTCCACCAATGCCCGCACCCCTTCATCCGTTACAACATTGCCTGCAATAACGGGCAGGGCTGGCCATCTCTGGTGAACGCGCCGGATGGCATCGATCACGCCTACCGAATGCCCGTGGGCGGCATCTACAACAATCACGTCCACATCCTCTTCGACCAGCAGCTGGAGGCGCTCTTCCAGGTCGGATCCTACCCCGACCGCTGCCCCGACCAGCAGCCGTCCTTGCCCATCTTTAGCTGCCAGTGGAAAATCACGCGCTTTCTGGATGTCTTTCACCGTGATCAGACCTTTGATTACGTCGTTTCGATCCACTAAGGGCAACTTTTCGATGCGGTGTTTTTGCAGCAGGCGCTTGGCGTCCTCCAGGGAGATGCCGACCGGCGCAGTAACAAGGTTTTCGGCGGTCATAAATTGGCTAACCGGGAGGTTGTAATCCGCCGGCTCAACAAAGCGGATATCCCGGTTGGTCAGGATGCCGTATAGGTGACCCTCTGCATCGGTGATCGGCACTCCGCTGATATGATAGGTAGACATGATCGCCTCCGCCTGCCGTAAAGTGGCATCTGGCGGCAAGGTGATCGGCTCCACGATCATTCCTGACTGCGAGCGTTTCACCTTTTCTACTTCAGATGCCTGCGATTGCGGTGACATGTTGCGGTGAATTATTCCCAGTCCTCCTTCGCGTGCCAGGGCAATCGCCAGGCGCCCCTCGGTGACTGTGTCCATAGCCGCCGACAGGATAGGGATGTTCAGGCAGATAGAATCGGTGAGCCGGGCACGGATATCTGTCTTGTCTGGCAGCACCTCGGCATACCCTGGTACCACCAGCACATCATCGAAAGTCAGCGCCTCAAATGCCTTGAAAAGATCCTCGTTCATTCGACCTCCAGCTTGATATGCAATTTGATCCCTCGTGGTACTTCGAGGATTCTTGGTGATCTGTGTGTTTTGGTTTTAACCCTAA
>CAZGIX010000180.1:0-10121 GCA_964525785.1 uncultured Anaerolineaceae bacterium | reverse complement strand
ATCGAGATCATGCGCGGCTGCACGCGCGGCTGCCGCTTCTGCCACGCCGGGATGATCACGCGCCCGGTGCGCGAACGCAGCGTAGAAGAGGTGGTCAATGCTATAGAGACCGCCCTGTCTAAGACCGGTTTTGAGGAGGTCGGGCTGCTGTCGCTCTCCTCCTCTGACTATACGCATATCCTTGAGCTGGTCACCGCGGTAGGCGAGGGCTTCACGGGGCGCCATCTATCGATCTCGCTGCCCTCCCTGCGCATCGAGACCTTCTCGGTGGAGCTGATGGATGCCCTCAAAGATGCCCGTCGCGGCGGTTTTACATTGGCGCCCGAAGCTGCCACCGAGCGCATGCGCGAGATCATCAACAAGCCGGTCAGCACACAGCAGCTTCTGGAGACCGCCCGCGCCATCTACTCCAGGGGATACACGACAATAAAGCTGTACTTCATGATCGGCCACCCGTCCGAGACTATAGAGGACGTGCAGGCGATCGCCGATCTATGCAAAGCTGTCCTGGCCGAAGGGCGCAAGGTGATCGGAAAGCGCGCCCAGGTCAATGCCGGGGTGAGCACATTCGTCCCCAAGCCGCATACCCCCTTCCAGTGGACGCCTTGCGATACGATCGAACAAATCCGGGACAAACAAGAACTGCTCAAGCATGCCGTACGCGGACCGGGCCTCAAGCTGAGCTGGAATCAGCCCGAGGATACTCTGCTGGAAGCCTGGCTTTCACGTGGAGACAGACGACTGGCGGAGGTGATCTACCAGGCCTGGAGGCACGGCGCCCGTTTCGACGCCTGGCACGAGCTATTCCGCTATGACGTGTGGATGGACGCCTTTGCCAGGATAGGCCTGGATCCGGCATTCTATACCCATCGCGAGCGCCCAATCGATGAGACCTTCCCTTGGGAGCATATCAGCACCACAGTGCGCAAGAAATTCCTGATGGAAGATTACCTGTGGAGCCAGCGCGGCAAGACGCGCGTCGACTGTCGCCAGCGCTGTTTCGCCTGCGGCATCCTACCCACCTTTGCGGATTTACGCCGTATGAATCCGGGTGAAGTCTGGCAGTGCCCGGAAGTGAAGAACAAGCGTATACCAGTTGAAGAAATTGTTGCCCTGGAGCATGTTCGAGAACTCGGGTAAAAATTGCATATTGTAAATTAGAAATTGCAATTCCTAATCTGCAATTCTTAATTCATAATTCGTAATTTCCCTTCCCCATGCGCATCCGCATCCACTTCTCCAAAACCGAGGCCATGCGCTATACCGGTCACCTGGACCTACACCGGGCCTGGGAACGCTGGATTCGCCGCGCAGGCTTACCCCTGGCATACAGCCAGGGCTTTCGCCCGCACCCGCACATCAATCTTGGGTCGGCGCTGCCGTTAGGTTTTACCAGCCAGGACGAAGTGGTGGATATCTGGCTGGAGGTGGAGATACCCCAGGAGCAGATCGATGAGGTGCTACAGCACGCTGCCCCTCCAGGCATGCAAGTCAATTCCGTAATAGCAGTGGATGAGCACCTTCCTACCTTGCAGAGCCTCCTCCAAGCAGCGGAATACGAGATCACGCTGCTCGAGCCGCTTCCCGAGCTGGACGCCCGCCTGGAACAGTTGTGCCGGGCAGAAAGTTTGCCCCGCCAGCGGCGCGGTAAAAGCTACGACCTGCGTCCGCTGGTACACGCGCTGCGCCGCCTGCCAGACGATCCATCCGGGCAGCAGCGCCTGCTGGCAGTGCTCTCTGCCCGGGAGAACGCCACAGGACGCCCGGAGGAGGTGGTACTGGCATTGGGGGGTGAGCCAGCCCTGGCGCGTATCCATCGCACCAGGCTGATCTTTCAATAGCCAGTTTTACCTTGCCGATCAGGAAGCACTCGCTTTCCAAATAAGCACCAGATGACGGCAGGGGGTTAACAACCGCCATCCCTTGAAAGCCCAGTTATAATAAATGCAAGAATAAAAGGAATATCTATCTACTGTGGCTGCTGGCACTCCTATGGCATCTCGACGAGTTTCTCCTGAGCAGATCTTAAATATACCCGGATTGACCTACCTACTAGCATTCATCGCCACACTGCTGGTCAGTGGTGTGTTGATGCTTTTCAGGGGGAGGATCAATTCCTCCATCATTGCGCTGTTGTACATACTGCCCGTTGCTTTGAGCAGCGCGCTGTGGGGTTTAAAACCAGGCATAACCGCTGCGTTTATCTCCTTCCTGGCTTTTAATTTCCTCTTCATCCCTCCCTACTACACGCTTATGGTCCACCAGACACTGGACTTGCTGGCCCTGTTGGTCTTTTTAGGAACATCGGTATTTATCAGTCAGATGTTTGCGCAGAACAAGCTCAGTCTGGCTAAGGCGCGCGACCATGAGCGTGAGACGATCAGCCTGTCTGAGCTGATCTCCCAGCTCGCTGGCCTGACCGATGACCGGGAGATCGCAACAAGACTGGCA
The DNA here is from genome assembly GCA_964525785.1 of uncultured Anaerolineaceae bacterium. Taxonomy (GTDB): domain Bacteria; phylum Chloroflexota; class Anaerolineae; order Anaerolineales; family UBA4823; genus JAQBDA01. Next base: position 7,670 of record CAZGIX010000180.1, on the reverse strand, counting down.
GCCCAGACCCTGGCAGCCTTCCGGGCTGAACAGGTTATCGTGTTGGTTGATGCACCCGTTAACGGAGGCGCGATCAGCATCCTTCAAAAGGACGCATCGATCCCTGAGGGCAGATCCTCCTCTGTGTCGCAGCCGAACCTGGTTGCTCCGCTACAGAGCGCGCAGGGGCTGATCGGAGAAATACAGCTTTACCGCCGCACTCCCCCTATCTCGGCCACTGAAACCCGCCTGCTGCACACCTTTGCCAGCCAGGCTGTGCTGGCATTGGAACGTGCCCGCTTGCTGCAGACCGAACAGCGCGCTCGTGTGTTGGAAGAGAATGACCGCTTCAAGTCTTCTTTGCTTTCTTCCGTCTCTCATGAGCTGCGCTCTCCTCTGGCAGCTATCAAAGCGGCAATCACCAGTCTGCAGGATGACGACGTTGCCTGGGACTCTGAGGGCAGGCGCGATCTGCTCGACATGGTAGAGGAGGAAACCGACCATCTCAACTTGCTGGTCGGCAATCTCCTTAATATGTCTCGCATCGAAGCCGGTGCATTGAAGCCTGAAAAAAGCTGGAACGCATTATCCGAGCTGGTGGGAGATGTGCTGGGACGACTGCACCAATACTTGCTGCGGCACCAGATCGATGTGGATGTACCTGACGATCTGCCGCTAGTGCCGGTTGATTATTACCAGATGGATCAGGTCATCACGAACCTGGTAAGCAACAGTGTGAAGTATTCCCCGATAGGCAGCCGCCTGCGCATTCATTCCCGTCAGCTCGATGAGCACACTCTGCTGTTTTGCTCGAGCAACCAGGGGCCGTCGGTGCCTGAGGAAGATTTAGAGCGCATCTTCGATAAATTCTACAGGACCAGCTCCACCAACCAGATCGGCGGCACAGGGCTGGGATTATCGATCTGTAAAGGCATCGTCGAGGCGCACGGCGGGAAGATCTGGGCAGAGAACTTGCCAGATGGATTCCAGATCTGCTTTACGATCCCTCTTGACTGGGAAGCACAACCGATGGAAAAGATAGGCAGCGGAACAATCTGATGAGCAGCGAACCTCACATCCTCGTCATCGATGACGAGGCCCAAATCTTGCGTGCATTGCGCACGATCCTGACAGCCCGGCATTTTCGTGTCACAACCGCCACTCGAGGTGAAGATGGCCTTGCGCTGGCAGCCGCTCAATCGCCCGATGCGATTATTCTGGATCTGAGCCTGCCAGATATGGATGGCGTCGAAGTATGTTCTCGCTTGCGCGAGTGGAGCAACATCCCTGTGATCGTCCTTTCGGTGCGGGAAAGCGAGCGGGATAAAGTCGCCGCTCTGGATAAAGGGGCAGATGATTATCTCACCAAGCCATTCGGCGTTGACGAATTGCTGGCGCGCATCCGGGTTGCGCTACGCCATTCCAGCCAGGCGCAGGGTAGTAAAAGCACAACGATCAGCACCGCGGGGCTGGAAATCGACCTGGTGCGGCATATTGTTACCCGCAACGGTCAAGAAGTAAAACTCACCGCCACAGAATACAAGCTCCTGGCGTATCTGGCAGGTCATGCCGGGCGCATCCTTACCCACCAGGCAATCCTTTCTCATGTCTGGGATCCTGAAGACGCCAACCGTGTTGAATATTTAAGGGTCTATATTCGCCAGCTGCGCAGGAAATTGGAAGAAGATCCGGACCATCCGAAGACAATAATCAACGAACCGGGCATCGGTTATCGCTTCATCGTGAATGATTAGAAGTCATCCCCGTTCTCATTCCCTCTGTGGAAGGTCTGCATCCCGCGACGTCAAGCGCTCTCATTCGTAGATTAAACTGCAGGGTAATTATGATTGATATAGGCCAGATGACGGGAGCACTAAAAAGTTGTTGTTGAATGAGATGGGTTGTGTGGTGTGGGCGGCTACGCCGCCCACACCACACAACCCAAACCCACAACATTTGAGTGCACCCAGATGACCTCAGTTTATTGCACTCGGTGTAAAGTGAGGCTATAATCTATTAAATATAAATTGACTATGACGACAAATAAGGAGATTGGCATGAGCGACTTGCAGGACCAGTTTTTCGGAAAAGTGACTTCAGACATGGATCCATTCAAAAAGATCCTGGGTAAAATCCCTGGCTTCAAAGGTTATATGGAACGCCAGAGCCGGCGTGACGCAGACAAACTCCTGCGTGAGACCGTTGCCTCACGCATCGAGGAACAATACAGCCGCCTTTCTGGCCTGCAAAGGGATTTTATCAGCCAGGGCGAGATCAGCTTGATTGATGATCTTGAAGCAGCGGCCATCAAACTGCGTACTTTTGCAGACCGGATCCGGCGCGCAGCACGCGGCTACTCTGGCCTTTTTGACGCAGTGAAGATCAACGAAGATGAATTGGCACAGCTTTACCAGTTTGACGTTACCCTGTTGGAGCTGGTAGATGGTGTGGCAGCAGCAATAGACAATGTGGAAGCTTCCATCGGCAGCGATGGTCTCCCAGCCGCAATTCGCAACCTGGTAACTTCATCCCAAAACTGCATCGACGCCTTCAACCAGCGGGATGAAGCAATTCTTGGCAGCGCTGCATGACGATTTCAAATCACCGGTGGTCAGGAAATATATCATCGGGTGGGTTAAATTCCCAGAAGGAGAATAAAAATGGCTAGAGTATTTGATGTTATCGAATATCCGGATGAAATGCGGGACGAGCTGGTCCACCGCTTCCCGGAGCAGGGGCCGGGCAACTTCCGCATAGGCTCACAAGTAATTGTGCGCGAATCGCAGACTGCCGTGTTCTTCCGCGATGGCAATGCGCTGGATGTGTTTGGTCCAGGGCGGCACACGATCGTCACCGCCAATATCCCCTTGCTGATAAACTTCATCGGGAAACTATTCAACGAGCGGACACCGTTCCCAGCAGAGGTCTATTTCGTCTCTATGCGGGAATTCCCAGACCGGAAGTGGGGCACCCCCCAGCCGATCATCGTGCGCAATCCAAATATGGGCCTGGGAGTAGCCCTGCTGCAAGGCTTCGGTACTTACAGCTTCCAGATCCAGGATGCCCAGCAGTTTGTCACCCAGCTGGTTGGCGCACAAGGCGCGTACCGCACCAGCGATATCGAGTCACGTCTGCGCTCCATGCTGCTCTCAAAACTACAGGATTTGCTTGGAGAAACAGCCGCTAAGTACAGCGTCCCCGAGCTGATTGGTTTGACAGAAGAACTCGGCGCGGGTGTACGAGCCAAGACCCAGGATGATTTTCTCGCCCTCGGTGTCACCTTGAAGTCATTTTATATCGAGAATCTTAAACCCTCCAGCAAGTCAGCGGAAGAGCTGCGCGCTATGGGCATGCTGGATATGCAAACCTATACCCAGCTTCAGGCAGCCGATGCACTGCGTGATGCTGCCCAGAATCCAAGCGGTGGTGCTGGTCTGACGGCTGGCATCGGTGCCGGCATGGGGGTCGGTAGCGTCATCAGCCAATCTTTGTCCGGTATGACCGGTGGGGCAGCCGCTGCTGGGGCAGGGCAACAGCCGCCATCCGGTGGAACTCCACCCGCGACTATGCCTGCCGTTATGACCCCTGCGGAAGCAGCCACCTTCTTGCGTGTGTCCGAAGAAGATGTCCTCGCCGCGATTACCTCAGGAGATTTGAAAGCCAAAAAACTGGGGAATGCTTTCCGCATAAGCAAAGAGGCTCTGGAAGAATTCCTGAAGAGCTAAGGGCCTATCCGGAAATAATTATTGTGGTGTGTGCGGCGGCTGCGCCGCACACACCACGAATAAAATCCAATATTTGGATAGATACTCAACGTATCAGCGGAGAGACTCAAAGCAGCGGACACTGATCGTCCGCTGTTTTTTAATCCAGTTCAGCTGCGTTGGTAAAAAACCAGCAGGGTGCTCCCGTAGCGGCGTTGATCGAATTCGCTCAAATTTACCAAAGCTTGGGATTCATATTCGACCGGGTGAATCTGGACGATCACCCAGGCATCTTCCGCCATCCAGCCCGGATTCTTATCCAGGGCGGAGATCGCTCGCTTCCACAGGTCTTTATACTGAGGCGGGGCAATATAAACGTAATGGAACTCGCGGTCTGGGGAAGCGCCGAGCAAGTGGAAAGCATCCATCTTGATTACCTCGGCATTCGCCGAGAAGCCAGTTTGCTCAAGGTTGAGGCGAATGGTTTGGATAGCTGCCTGGTGCAGGTCAATGAAGCGAACGAATTCCGCCCCACGGCTGAGAGCCTCAATACCTACTGCCCCCGTACCCGCAAATAAATCCAGGAAAAACGCGCCGATAATGTCGCCCCCTAAGATGTTGAACAGCGATTCTTTCGTACGATCCGTTATTGGACGGGTAGTATCACCAGGGACGGAGCGCAGCTTTCGCCCGCGGGCTTTCCCGCCAATCACACGAAGTCCACCCATAGACCGATACCAGAAGGGAGATCTCAGGCGGCCTCAACTGCATGCCGCGCAGCCAGTATATTGGAACGTGGGGCAATGATCGGTACTACACAGCCAGTTCCAAGGATAAAGTGATCTCCTTGCGTCACGCGGATAGCATCCAGCGCTTCTTGAGTGACCTGATCAGGATCCCCTAACACCATTGTACGCTCGCGACGCAGCCCACCGCATAGCACGCGATTGGAAAAAGTACGGGCTTCGCTAAGGGAAGGCGGGGTGTCCTGATCATGCCAATTAATGATCGATACCGGGTACTCAGTGAATTGGTCGAACATGACCTGCTCGCCGTGCAAATGCAACAAATTTAACCACAGCGTACTCGCAGGCTCCAGGACGGAGAGATCGTACTGACGCCCAAATTCTCCATACTCCTGGAGCGACAACAATCCATACTGGGCGTGCTGGACAGCATAGAATACACCCGCGATACCTGTGTTTACGGCAGCCTCAATATATCTACGAGTGCTATCGGCAATAATCCGTAAACCCTCATGCAGAGCCTGCGGATATTTTCGCAGGTGTGCAATCAGCAGCTGCCTGCCAACCAGATTCTTCGCCTGCGACAATGGACTGAAGATGGTTTGAATGACCGGGGTATCGGGTCCTAGCTCGCGAGTGATGATCCGCAGAGCTTCGAGGGAGTCTCCCAAACTGCCCTGATGAGGATCCAGAACCCGCAGTCCACCCCAGTCTTCTGGACAGGAAATTACGTGGGATGTATATTCACGCGTTCCCTCGGTAGCACCGCGCCACTCATCGGTCACTCCCCAGGCTTTCGCGAAATAGGAGCTAGCAGGTGTCACCTTGAGCAGGTCAAAATCGTACATGCGCTGGAAATCGATGTGCGCACCCGCTAAAGTGTCTGGCCTTTGATCATCCACTGGAAAGTGCCGCCATAGAGCAACCGGTACGCGATCCAGTTTTCCGCCGCTCAAGCAGGTCTCTAGGCGCTGGCGATGGCTGATTGCCGTCATCATTTCCTCTGCCAGATCTCGTGTTCGAGATTCCAATCCCCATTGGAGAGCTGGTTGATATGCCCTAAGGTAAGCCTGCGTAACATCTGACCACGCACCCGATCCTCGAGCCCACCTTCAACGAGGTCAAACACTTTTTCAAAGCTGCGAATACTTTCCTGGCGGCGATTCTGAGCTTTTAGCGTTAAACCCAATGCATAGTACGCCTCCACCGAACCGGGCTGCAGGGTAATCGCCTTGCGGAAAGAGTCTTCGGCTTCGTCCAGTTTCCCGCTGGATTTTAGCTCCCAGCCCTTGTTTATATACGCCGCGGCACTCGCTGATTCTTGATGTACCGCGGGTGAATCAGCAGTATTATTAGTCATGGAAATCTCCTGGTGTTTGTTCCATTTGTATGCCTGAATGAACTTTCAGTGTTTCGGCCTGCATCTGCAGGATCTCGTTATCCTCTTCTTCTTGCTTTCCAAAATAATCAACGATAAATTTAGAACGACGCAGCCTCAATGCAAGTAAAGCAACTGCGCTCAAATCCTCTGGCACTACCCCCAATCGTCCGCCCGCAACCGCATAGGCCCTGGCCGCTTCGAACAAGGTGATTTCAGCCCGCAGCGAGTCGATACCCAGGCGGTTGATTAAAGCCAGACCCAGGTTGGCTACCTCATCTGATATAACGACCTGGCTGATCAGGTCTCGAGCCAATTGGATTTCCTCGCGGGCAATCTCGGTATCGCCTTGATATTCGGCCACGGTCTGACGGCGGTTGACCAGATAGGATTGTACCCGACGATAAGCCTCCAGGCGTTCCTGAGCCTCTTGCAGGCCGCGTACGATCACGCGCAGACCAAACCGATCCTGTATTTGCGGTCGCAGTCTACCTTCTTCTGGATTCATCGATCCGATCAGCACAAAACGCGACCAATACGTAGATGAGATAGGACCGCGACGGACTGTATAGCTTCCCTGAGCAGCCGCATCTAACAGGGCATCGATCACATCATCATGCAGCAGGTTTACCTCGTCAACATAAAGCAGATTGCGGTCTGCCTGGGCTAGAAGGCCGCGCCGTAAACTCAGTTGCTGGTTTCCGCCGGCTCGCTCGTCGATCTCGCCGGTAATATCTTCGAGGCGAGCGTTTAATGGCAGCTCGACCAGACGTACTTTGTCGAGTTTCGCCAGCGGTTCTCCCATCGCATACTTCTTCGCACAATCAGGGCAAACAGCATCGATCCCAACCTTTTCGATATCCTCAGGAAGACAACCGTAGAAGCACAAACTGCGAGGCTGCATCGGTAGCAGGTCGATCAAGCTGCGCACTGCAGTCGTCTTTCCCGTACCTCGTGGGCCAATCAGCAGAACCCCACCAATGGCAGGATTGATCATCGCCAGCAGCAATGCCAGCTTCATCTCCCGCTGACCGACCATCGCCAGAAAGGGAAAAGGCAATAACTCCGCCACCCCGGAATCTTCCATTGGATGCGATGGCGGGAGATTACGTCCTGTGACACGGTCGATCAGCTCTTTCAAGGACCGGACAGGCGGGATAGGAACAGCCTGCTCTGTAACGTCAAAATCGTCAGTCGTCTCGTCGCTCATGACCGGCAGGTTTGAACATAAATTTCCTCATGACGGCTATCCTGGCAGATCCCTGAGGTGAGTTTACCCAAAGACCATAGGCTCAGTGATGAGCTGCTCTTCAGGATATCAGAGCTCGACAGTTAACCCTGCAAATTACAGAGCTGCCATCCTGGAGTTAGATAAGATCCTCCTGCACGACAGGCGGTGAAAATGGAGGCAAAAGGTCTGGCACGTTCTCTAAAACATCAAATGTTCCTGATCTCAGGTCTGCCAGTATTGGAGGCTGAATCTCGACCTCCGGCAGTTGGAATTTCCCGGGTGGGGGTGGCGGGGAGAGGCGTGGCTTGATATGAGCAGTCGAGAACTTACGCAAGATGCGCGGCTCGTCGCTTAACCATCCAACGTAATTTCCTTGCGTGGAATATACCTGGCGGTTGCGAGCCACCCAGCCTATCCATTCGCCAACCGGATTGTAGATATACGGATATATTAAGTAAGCACCAATATCTCCGCTCGTCATGTAAATCGGAATTGTGTGTTGGGGAGCTATCATGAAAGTTTCCGTCGAGGTAAGGTGGATGGTAAGCAAATTATACGTTAGTTTCTGGGTATTCGTCCATGATTAGGGAGATACATCCCGGTAGGTCCAATAACGGTTGACAAAAAAGTTC
>CAZGIX010000179.1:0-10178 GCA_964525785.1 uncultured Anaerolineaceae bacterium | reverse complement strand
CCCAGGCAGGGCGATCAATGCGCCGATCAGGATAGCGTACACCGGCTGGTTGAGGTAGATCATCATAAATACGGCCAGCGACATCAGGATGGCGATGTAATAGCCGCGCGGGAAGTCAGTGAAATGGGCGACCAGGATCATGCTCGGCCCGACGAAGAGTGAGCCAAGAGCCGCCACTGCCAGGAGCTCCAGGTTTTGGGTGTTGAAGAGGTCGCTTACCCATGCACTGAGTGTTGGAATTGCCCGTCCCAGCGCGGTCAGCCCGACGATTCCTATCTGGACAGCGATGACCAACCCCAGGATGATCGCCAGGGTGGTCTTTTTCTGTTTACGCATCGCTCCAAAGCGTACCTGCCCCATGCGCGGCAGGGTGATGAACTTCTTGCCGGCCCAGAACAGGCTGAATGCCACGACAAAGCTCAGGAGGAGCAGAATGAGATTCATCGGGCTGTAACCGTCTGCCGGGCGGTGGATATAGATGGCCATGAGCATCACTATCACCCCAAGGTAGAGGTCCCAAAGGCCGTCCTGGTAGGTGGAGCGGAACGCCTTGCGCTCAATTTCTTTGAGGTTGAGCTGAGTTGCCATTACAATACTCCTTCGTGTAAATAACTTTGTTATACAAAGTTATTTGTATTATACATGACAATCAAGGATTGTCAAGAGGTCAGGGTGCGCTGATGTTTCTGGTGCTTCGTGCCTCTTATGCCTCTGACGGTCATCCATTGGTTAAAATACATCTGGCGCACCAATTTGTGAACTATGGTGGCTGTAGTAGGAAATATGTCTAATTCAATTCAAGCGTATAATACAAAGAATCCTCCCGAGAGGTGCGTAACTTTTAAGTTAATGCCCCGCCTTTTGAGATTCTTCGCCTACGCTCCGCTCCGGCTCAGAATGACCATCCATCAAATTTGCAATGGCAGAGTACTGAAAGGGTTAGAGTTTTCCAAACCCCTCTTTGCCAGGATGCCAGTAATGTCAGCAAAGCGGAGAGAAAACCTTGATTGACGATGTTTTTGTAATTATCCCCGCTTATAACGAAGCCACGGTGCTCCGGTCAACTATTCAATCTTTAATAGACGTAAACATGAAGATTGTTGTTGTGGACGACAATTCGAAAGATGAGACATGGTCTATACTGCAAAACTTGCCTGTATACGCTTTGCGCCATGTAATCAACCTGGGGCAAGGAGCAGCTTTGCAGACTGGAATGACATTTGCACTCGTGAAAGGAGCCCAGATCATCGTCCATTTCGATGCGGATGGTCAGCATAGAGCAAAAGATATCGAAACGATGATCGAACCTATCCTCAGAGGGGAGGCAGACGTTGTGCTGGGTTCACGGTTCTTAAGAAAAGAAGATGCATTTGAAATCCCTTTTTCTCGCAGGGTTACGTTGAGAGTAGCGGTTCTTGTAAATGGAATTTTCACCGGTCTATGGTTAACCGATGCACATAATGGTTTTCGGGCACTAAGCAGGGAAGCGGCCGGACAAATCCACCTGTATGAAAATCGTTTTGCTCATGCCTCAGAAATACTCAACCAAATTCATCATTTGGGGTTAAGGTATGTGGAAAGGCCTACGACGATCGAATATTCTGAATATTCGAGGGCAAAAGGCCAATCGCTTTGGAATGCATTCAATATTCTCATTGATATTCTGTTGAGGAAGGTGTTCAAATGAAACCAATACAAATCGTCCTGGTATTATTGCTCCTTCTGATAAGCTTTGTGTTTCTCAGCAGACTGCGCTCAAGTTCGCGCAACCGGATCTTGATCTTCATCCTGGCATTAACGGGCATCTTGATGGTTATGATGCCGGATTTAACTACTACCCTCGCCCAGATCCTCGGGGTGGGACGCGGTGCCGATTTAATCACATATTTTAGTTTGGTTGGAATATTCTTCATTTTATTATTAATCTACTCCAAGCTGCGTGAGCTGGATGCGGCAATCACTTCGATTGTACGCACAGTTGCAATAGATCAAGCCAAACTCACCGGCGAGCTGAACAAGACAGGCGTAGATTCGAATTCATCCAAGCAGTAAATTTAGACCAGTCTGAGAGGAAGATCTGTCTAGCGGATTAAATGCAGCAGTGTGAAAGACTCGTTCTGGTATACAATATTTGCCCCGAAATCCTTTGCTCTCTCCGGAATTACGGGAAAGTTCACAATCAGGTAATCCGTCCCCAATCGATCCAGAAAACGCCGCAAACCAACCGGATCTCTCCTCAACCAGATCTTATCGCTTTTATAAGAAGAGGCTTCTGTCATGGTCTGGTACCACTGCTCGAGATCGGCGGTGTTTGAATAAGCCAGCAAGCCCCGGTCCTTATAGCTATAGACCAGCGAACGCAGGGTCAGGTATCGCAGGGGAAGCGAAGCTGTATCATATGCGCTTGGAGAATAATAAAACCGCCCGTCTTCTGGTGTTTGCTGCCGGATCGCCTGGATCAATGAATAAAAGTCATTCTCGGCGGGACAGATCGGCTTGCCAGTTGTCCAACAGGCGATTAATGGCTTCCAGTCTATATAGCGGTATAAGCGGTCCAGGTTGGGTAAAGCAAAGACAACCAGCGGCAGCAGACCCAGGACGGCTATGCCGTAAGCCAGGTAGCGGTGGCGCGCTTTGCGCCAGAGCTCGCTCAGCCCCCACATGGCGTATAGGATCATAAAAAAGTGGAAGTAGCGGATGCCGCGCAGCAGCTCGGTCTCAAAAGGGGATAGATTAAAAATGCGCTCCACAATGCGCTCCAGCATCGGTACTGCCACAGACACCATCAAAACACCACCTAACCAGACCAGGGTAAGGATGAGCTCCTGTCTTTCACCGGCTTTCAACCACCACAAGACCAAGAAGCCAGTGAGCCCGAATAGCATCAATCCCGAATCCATGGAATCCCGCAGCAGTTCAGCGATAGCAGCAGGCGGATTGAGAAGATTTTCAGGGAATTGCTCATACAGAACCTGCAGCAGCAGAGCGTTATTTGCGGTTTGCCCAGATTCATGGTAAGTAAGGTAGTTGTAGATGAAAGGTAGCATCACTAACAGTGCGGCAGCGCCCAGGCTGACCAACCAGGCGGCTTTTTGCCAGCCTCGCCAATGACCCGGCAGATACAACACGCATCCTAGCCAGAAGGCGGCGATCCAGGCAGGTGTGCTGACGGGGTGAATATAAACCAACAGTCCTGCCAGCATCATAACCAGAGGCCAACGCAGTGGTCTTTCTCGCCATACCCAAAATAGAGCCATGACAAAAGGGAGCAGCGCCTGGAAAGTGAAGCGCGGCAGTGGGTTATCTACAATGCCCCAGAACTCCTGTAGCACAACTGTAGTGGGGATGGCACTTGCCAGGGAAAACAGCAAAGCCCAATACCGGCTGGTGAAGATCGCTCGCCCCAGTAAATAGAAACCTGTCAGTTGGAGAAAGACGGTCGGTCCGAGCAAGAGCAAAAAACTTAAGCCATAATCGTCTACCCAGCGGTAGAAGAGGCGGATCAATGGAATCTGGATGGTGCTGTAGATGCGGATATTGTCCAGATCATGCAGGAGTGCATCCCCCTGGAAGTTCTGCGGATAATCCAGCGCCGCGGCAAAGGAGGCAATATTTGCCGAATCGCCCCAGACCAAAGGGGCTGGAAGCGACCGCTGCAGCCGCGCCATGAAATAAAAGGCAGCGAAAAGAAGGAATACAAGAATCACCAGCCAGTCCCGCAGATCAAAGCGCCGCTCGGAGACCGGACAGGGTAAAGGACCACTCGTCAGCCATTTCATAGATTATTTCCAAAATTATAACAGAGCGAATTTTCGATGGTCTTACACAGCACAGGGGGATAATCATGGCGCCTTCCTGCCAAAATACGTAGCGTTTGGTCTACAATTCCCCCCCAGTAGCAATGCACCCCTTAGCAATAGCACATTGATTTCCTGACGATCCTGTTGTATATTGTTAATAGAATTATTGCCGGGGGGCAACAACAGGGGAGGTTGCTCCACACGCTCCCCCTGTGGATAGTATGCAGCTGCTCGCCGGATGTGGACAAAATCGTCACCCTGCTTTCCTGGTTGAGTTTTCACTTCAGAAGGGATTCACATGAAAAAGAACCAATCTCCATCCCTCTTCGTCAGCCTGCTGGTAGTTTTGGCGCTGGCATTCCCTATTAAAATCGGCGCCTGGATTGCACCGGTAAACACCTATACGGTCACCAATACCAACAACAGCGGCCCCGGCTCCCTTCGGCAAGCCCTCCTGGATGCCAACGCTCATGAAGGGCCGGATCTGATCATCTTTGCCATCCCGCCTGCCGACCCGAATTGTGTGGGATTGTGCACCATCTCGCCCACCAGCGCACTGCCCGCCTTGCTCACTGACGGCACCACCATCAATGGCTACACCCAGCCTGGAGCTGCGCCAGCACACGGCACGACGCCGGCAGTGCTCTACATTCAGATTGACGGCACCGCAGCAGGCGTGGCGAATGGTTTTACGATCCTGTCCGCCCAGAACACCATCACCGGACTGGCGATCAACCGCTTCGCCGTCAACGGCATCTACATTGGTGGAACGGGAAATGACGCCAATATGATCCAGGGCAACCATATCGGCACCAGCCCGGGCGGGACCCTCGATTGGGGCAACGGCTACAGCGGCGTCTTTATCGCTGCCGGCGCGTCTGGCAACACCATTGGCGGGGATGATGCTGCCGAGCGCAACGTGCTCTCCGGCAACGGCTGGAACGGCGTGGATATCCTTGGAGCGGGCAGCGATGGCAATGTCGTCTCCGGCAATTACATCGGCATGGGCGCCACTGGTTTGGAGAGCCTGCCGAATGACAATTTCGGCGTGCGTATTCACGGCGGGGCGCAGGATAACCTGGTCGGCGGGGACGCAGCCGGTGAGCGCAACCTGATCTCCGGGAATGAGATGGAGGGGGTACGCATCGTCGGTACCGGCAGCGACCACAACACCATCTCCGGCAACTATATCGGTACCAACCTGACCGGCTCCTCAGCACATGGAAACGGTGACGGCGTTTTTATCGCCGGAGGCGCACAGAACAACACAGTTGGCGGGGATGCCCCCGGTGAGAGCAACCTGATCTCCGGAAACGAGTACTGCGGTGTGGTGATCACCGGTACGAACACGATGAGCAACACCGTTTCCTACAACCTGATCGGCACCGACGCCAACGGAGTCAATCCGCTGGGCAATGAAACCTTTGGGGTGCTCATCTATGGGGGCGCCAGCCACAACACCATCGGGGGCGATTCGGCCAGTGAGCGCAACATCATCACGAGCAGTCTGGAAGGTATCCGCATTGAAGATGCAGCCACCGGCTACAACGTCGTCTCTGGCAACTACATCGGCGCAGACGCCAGCGGGATCGCCTCCCTTGGAAACCTATACGAGGGGATTAAGATCGAAGAGGGCGCCCACCATACGCGCATTGGCGGGCTGAATGCCAGCCCTGGCGGAGCCTGCAGCGGCGAGTGCAACCTGATCTCAGGGAATGGATCATTTGGTGTTTATCTGTTTAGGGAAGGCACGTCTGAAAGCGTCATCTCCGGGAACTATATCGGCACGGATGTAAACGGTACGCTGCCGCTCCCGAACCAGGGCGGCATCAGCATGTACGAAGGTGTACAGCAGACCACCATCGGCGGCAGCACAGCCGGTGAGCGCAACCTGATCTCGGGCAACACAGATGACGGGATCTATTTCGAAGATGCCGAGACAATTGACAACCTGATCTCCGGCAACTACATCGGTACGGATGTCACTGGCTCCACTGATCTCGGCAATGGCGGAGATGGCATTGAGATCCACAGAGCCATCTCAAACACCGTCGGCGGCAGCCTACCCGGCGAGGGCAACTTGATCTCGTGCAACGATGGCAATGGCATCCTGCTCTCCCGCTCCTGGTCGGACGACACCAGCAGCACGATTTCGGGAAACATCATCGGCCTGGATGCCAGCGCCTCTGCCCAGCTGGGGAATGGCGCAAACGGGATACTGGTCGATTACTGCTCAGGAGTATTTATCGGCGGCCAGTCTGATCTCGAAGCCAACCTGATTGCAGGCAACCAGGCAAGCGGTATCAGCATCGACAATGCTGCGCATGATAACCGCGTATGGGGCAACCGCATCGGCGCTGGCACGGACCTGGATATCGACCTGGGCAATGCCGGTAGTGGTATCTCCATTTCCGGAGAATCTCATCATATCGATGTTGATTACGGCAACCTGGTGCTGTACAACGCCAGCGGCGTGACGCTCTTCGGCGAGCACACAAACCATAATGTGATATCCGACACACATATCCTGCACTCGGACTTCCACGGCGTATTAATCGCCGCCGGGGCTTCCAATAACGATATCGGTGATAACAACGTCATTCGCGACAATTTTGCTTTCGGCGTCTATGTCACCGATGCGGCTACCACAGGCAATTGGATCAACCGCAACAGCATTTCGTCTAACGGCGTGGGCATCAAGCTGGAGGGCGGCGCCCACAACAACATCGCCGCGCCGGTGATCACCGGGGTCTCGATGAGTGATGGCTATATGTACATATCCGGGCAGACCACGCCCGACGATTGGGTGGAGATCTTCGGCAACTCGGACGAGGATGGGGAGGGGGAGGTCTATATCGATTTCGTCTACAGCGATGACAGCGGCGCATTCGTCCTGGAGGCTAATCCCATCGCCTACCCGTACCTGACCGCCACCACCAGCGGTGGAGATGGCACCTCCGAGTTCTCCAGTCCCTTTGCCAATCCGTATTCAGTTATCTTTCTTCCTATGGTGAGCAGGTAATTATCGTTCTCAATCCTCCATAGCATGGGCAGCGATGGTCAGGCAAGGTCAACCCGAATTTGTCAGACTGGTAGCCTGTCTTCCGTCGCTCGATTGTGAGCCGAGTTCTTCCTTGGCCGTGGTGGATCGCCCGTACAGCGACTGGGGGTTTTACAAACATTGACGAAGATGATCAATCCGCGCCAACATCACCGCCGCTCCATTCGCCTGGCGAATTACGATTATTCGCAGGCAGGAATGTATTTCGTCACCCTGGTTGCATATCAACGCGCCGGGCTGTTTGGGGAGATAACCGGTGGAGATGTCCAGCTAAATCATGGCGGGGAGATAGCGCAAATGGAATGGGAGCGGCTGGGTCAGAGATTCGGTTGTGTTGATTTGGGTGCATTCGTTGTCATGCCCAACCATATCCACGGCATTATTGCTATACGATCTGCAGAATTCGGGGTGACCCACGCAGCCTAATCAGGTGATCTGTCTGGCACACATGATTTGCCTACCAAGGCAACAATCAACCCTGGTGGGTCACCCCTACGAGAAGAAAATACCGCGCTGCGTCCTCACGGGCCCCCACCAGGGTTATTAGGCGCCTACATTGGACAATATAAATCGCGGATTACGAAACGAATATGGGCTTTACCCGGTAGATATGGTATGCCCATCTGGCAGCGCGGTTATTATGAACACATTATACACACTGAAGAAGAGCTTCTCTGCATTCATCCCTACATCGAATCTAATCCCCAGAATTGGTTGACTGACGACGAGAATCCGGAAAAACCTCCGGCGGAGACGTCGTAGGGGCGACCCGTCTGTCAGCATTTACCCTCCTGACCGGCACAGACGGCGTGCCAATCGAGGCCATAGTTGGCGTCAGTGGGTCGCCCGTACGTCGGTACGGCATCCGGTAGGGGCGACCGCACATGGCACAAAAACAGGACTGGCAGTCGTCCGACGACTGCCAGTCCTGTTTATCGATATATACATGCGGGATATTTTACCGGCTGCTTTTTCCGCCCTGACGGGTGGTCACATCAAATATCACGGCAGCCGCCAGCACTAACCCTCTGACGATGTACTGCAGGGAGATATCGATGCCCATCAGGTTCATTCCGTTCGTTAATGACGCCATCACCAGGGCACCGATGATCGAGCCGGTCACCTTACCGACACCGCCGGCTACCGCCACACCACCGACAAAGGCTGCGGCGATAGCATCCAATTCAAACAGGGTTCCAGCAACGGTTGTGGCGGATCGCAACCAGGATGCATACAGGATGCCCGAGACAGCGGTGAGCAGACCCATCGAACCAAAAACCACATAGGTAATGCGCTCGACACTGATACCGCTCAGCTCAGCGGCCTCCGGATTTCCACCGACAGCATATATGTGTCGCCCGAGGACGGTCTTCGACGTGATAAAAGAATAGATCATAACCACAACCAGCAGGACAACCGCCGCCCAGGTAAGTCCCTGGTAGCTGGCAAGCAGCCAGGTGATCGCGCCAATTAATAACGCCAGTAAAACCAACTTCAGAACGAACAAGCTCATCGGTAGTACTTCAAAGTGGTAGGCCTGCGTCTTTCTGCGGTTTACAATCTCGCCCCTGATGAATAGGATGATGGCGATTAATCCAAGCAGAAGCGTCGATTTGTTGAAGTCAGTCAAAAACCCAATATCGGGGAGTTTGGGTATAAAACCATTGCCGATGGCGTTAAAGAATTCATCGGAAATGATGATTGTGCCTGTACCCGCGGTCACAGTTTGTAAGGCTCCCCGGTAAATCAGAGCGCCAGCCAGTGTTGCCACAAAGGCGGGGATTTTCAGATGGGCAACCAGAAAACCTGTGATCAGCCCGGCGATAATACCGAGCACCAGGACGAGCGGTATGGTCAGATAAACAGGTAATTCCCAATATTTCAGCGCGATGGCAGCGATTGCCCCGAGGAAGCCAGCGAGAAAACCAACGGATAGATCGATATGGCGGATGACGATGACCAGGGTCATGCCGACTGCCAATACCGCAATGTAACTGGTGGCATTGATCAGATTGCCGATATTTCTGGGAGTAAGAAAGAGACCTTTCGTCGTGATGGTGAAGAACACAATGATCGCGAGGAAGGCGATATACATTCCGTAATCACGGATATTCTCTCGAAATATTCTCTGTACATCCTTGGTGAGGGTCATTTTGGGCCTCTTCTCACGAATCACTCAGCGGTTTTTTTGGCAAAGTCGTCGCGAGCGCCGATCATATAGGCTACCACCTGCTCGCGAAACTCGTGAATATCGCCTTCGACGGGACGGTCGCAGACCTTGCGTCCTTGACGGAGCACCATAATCCGGTCGCTGACCTGGTATACATCTTCCAGGCGGTGGCTGATGATGATGATCGAGGCGCCTTGGGCTTTCAGTTCCCTAACCAAATCGAGCACCTTGGTAATGGCTGCCACGCTCAAGGCTGCAGTGGGCTCATCCATGATGGTGACCCGGGAATTGAAAGCCGTGGCGCGGGCAATTGCCACAGCCTGGCGTTGACCACCGGACAGCCGCTCTACCAACAAGCGCACGGAGGGGATGTCAATCTTGAGCCGGTCCAGCAACCGTTTTGTCTCCTGCTCCATGTGATGGCTGTCCAATACACCCACGGGGCCGAGATTAGTGCCAACCTCCTCGCGTCCGAGGAAAACATTGGCGGTCACATCCAGGTTGTTAGCCAGAGCCAGATCCTGATACACCATCTCGATCCCCATCTGGCGGGCGTGAAATGGATCGGAAAAATGAACCTTCTCACCGTCGAGCAGGATTTCACCTTCATCCGGAACGTAAGCCCCACTGAGGACCTTCATCAGGGTCGATTTGCCGGCAGCGTTGTCTCCCATCAATCCCATGACTTCATTGTGATGTAAAACTAGATCTATCCCCCGCAGTGCCTGGACAGCTGCAAAGCTCTTTTTGATGTTGCGCATTTCTACCACGGGGGCAGCTTCTGCCTTTGATTCCATGGTTTTCTCCTTGAGTATGATCAGGAAAGGAAGTTCACGAACGGTGATCCCTAATTGCCCGATATCTAGAAGCTGTCTCAAAAAGTAGGTAAAGAGGGTGTTTTGCGGCGGCGGAGCCGCCGCAAAACACCCCAACTCACTATTTTTGAGACGAGTTATAAAAAAGTAGTCAATCCAAAGTGGACTGACTATCATTTCTGGTTGTCAAAGAGCAAGCTACTGCAGATTACAGGAATAGTGATGGACAATGCCATCACTATTCCTGTTGTTACTTACTGCGATTGGTCAGGGCAATCCGGTGAACTCGCTGGCAGGCCAGTAGCCGGAGTCGATGATGGCTTCGACGACAT
>CAZGIX010000178.1:0-10179 GCA_964525785.1 uncultured Anaerolineaceae bacterium | reverse complement strand
TGTAGGTTTGGGTTGTGTGGTGTGAGCGGCTACGCCGCTCACACCACACAACCCATCTTATTCAACAACAACTTTTTAGCGCTCCATTTTCGACATTTATGCTTGACATAGAACATATGTTCTGTTATATTGTGAGTGTCTTGTTGTCCATTCCGATTACAATTGGTTAATCGGATCATATTTGTGCTTAGACAGCATTAGACACAAGACGAAAGGGCAAGCGCATGAAACACGCCTCTCCACCTGAAAAAGCCGCTTTCTACCAGGCAGTTTGGGAGATTGTTCGCCAGATACCAGTCGGTAAAGTGGCAACCTACGGTCAGATTGCCGCGCTCATCTCCCCTCCTCCAGGGATGGGCGAGCGGGATTATGCTGCCTGGGGAGCTCGTTGGGTGGGAGGCGCGATGGCCGCCTGCCCGGATGACGTTCCCTGGCAGCGGGTGATCAATGCCCAGGGGAAGATCAGCCTGCGTCCAGGTGGCGGTCAATTCGTACAGCGCGACCTGCTGCTACTTGAAGGTGTAGAGTTCGATGAGCGCGAGCGCGTCGACCTGGCGCGCTTCGGATGGGCAGGTCCCGGGAAGGAAGGTGCCAATGCCCACCAGCTCTCTTTCGGAGATATCGCCAAAGGAGAATAACATATGGCGACCGTTTACCATGTCAATCCAAGGATCAGGGCGTATGGGAAAGCACGTATCGATATTACCCGCCGCGCCAGGGATGAAGCTGAATGGCAGGCGCTGTGGCGCGAGCCGCTGCATTCGTTTCCATTTGAATTTGCAGACGAAACGAATTTCGGCATCGCCTACAAGGTGGATGACTTTGCTGCCGAGGCCGGTTTCTTCATAGACATCCTCGGATTCCCGATAAGGGCGTTTTCTCCGAGCTATGCCCAGTTCACCGGCCCGCTCGGGGAGTTCTGCTTTAGCATCTCTGCTTTACGGGAGGGTGAGACGAGCACCCCACCGGACACGCTGCGTTTGCAGTTTTGGGTGGAAAATATCATGGAGACAGCTGAAATATTGGCTGAGCGCGGCGTCGTTTTCGAACAGGGACCCACACCTGTTCACGAAGGCGCTTCTCAGGCAGCCGGCTATTTCCGCACCCCCCATGGCATCGCTATCGACATCTGGGGTGAGATCGCTCCGAAGACAGATATCCATGAATATCTGGAGAATGAGGATGAGATTGATGATCCGGAGACCGAACGCCAGCTTCACCGCTTATTGAGCCTGCCAGATGAGGACGAGGACGACGTGGATGATGATTTCCCGGAGGACATAGACCCAGCGCCGGTCGAAACGGAGCTTGAACCGGAATACATCGACCAGGAAGACGACAGCGACGACGATGAAGGTGAGAGCCAACCGCCCGCACAGGTCGAGGTGCAAGCCGTCCCCCAGCCTGCCAGGCAGCAAAGTATCCCGGCGATCACCGGTAATCGCCCCCCGTTCAACAGACCTTCCTATCGCACGCCATCCCAGTCCCCGCACGATCGGACCCACTCCAGAACCCAGCCCCACACCGGCCCCTCTGTCTGGTCGGCTCGGCATCGGCGCGGGGATGTAGAAGTAACCTATCACGAGATCGAAGGCGAGTCAGACAGCGACGATACTTAAATGGTAAAATACTCGAATTCGGAGGCAGGAATGGCTGTACGTTGCGCCTGGGCCGGCACTGATCCCCTGTACGTCGCCTACCATGACCTGGAATGGGGGGTGCCGGTGCATAACGATAAACTGTTGTTCGAGTTCCTTATATTGGAGGGCGCTCAGGCTGGTCTGAGCTGGTCGACTATCTTGAAAAAGCGCGAGAACTACCGGGCTGCCTATGACCAGTTTGATCCTGCCCTCGTCGCCGGGTACGATGAGCAGAAGATCTCCGAGCTGCTCATCAACCAAGGGATTGTGCGCAACAGGCTGAAGATTGCAGCCTCTGTAAGCAACGCGCGCGCCTTTATAAACTTGCAGCGTGAATTTGGCAGCTTCGATGCCTATATCTGGCAGTTTGTGGGTGGTAAACCCATTCAGAATGCCTGGGGAACGCTGAGGGAGATTCCTGCCAAGACGCCCACCTCCGATGCAATGAGCAAAGACCTGCTCAGTCGTGGTTTTAAGTTCGTAGGTTCCACGATTTGCTATGCTTTTATGCAGGCAGTTGGCTTGGTGAACGACCACACCACCGACTGCTTCCGCTACCCGCAGCTTAAAATCTATTTGACAGCTTAACTGGTGATAGAATCACCGAGAGCCGGGTACGCCGCCCCCGGCTCTCTCTAAGGAGGAGAAGAAGAGAAATCGCCCTTCGAATTCTATATTACCAGAGGCGGTGTAAGTCTGCTTGACGATTACCCTACGATTGCCCTACGTTTGCCCATCAAATTTGAAGGTTAGGGTAGGATTACTATGGATTTTGCAGTTCAAACCGAACATCTGGCACGCATCTATAAGATCCGCGGCATCAAAAAGGAAAAGGCCAAAGAGCTGAAGGCGCTCAAGGACATCAGCCTGCAGGTGCAGCGCGGTGAGCTTTTCGGGCTTCTTGGACCGAACGGTGCTGGTAAAACGACTCTGATCAAAGTGCTGACGACCTTGCTGTCGCCCACTTCCGGTTGGGCGCGCGTGGCAGGCTTCGATGTCGCCAAGGAGCCTCAGAAAGTGCGCCCGCGCATCAATATGGTGTCTGGCGGCGAGTCTTCGGGCTATGGTTTGCTGACCGTGCGCGAAAACCTGTGGATGTTTGCCCAGTTTTACGGCATCACCTCCGGTGTTGCCCATAAGCGTATCACTGAGCTGCTGGAGGTAATCGGGCTGTCGGACCGCGCCAACACCAAGTCGTCCGATCTCTCCACTGGCCTGCGCCAGAAGATGAACATCGTGCGCGGCTTCCTTACCGACCCGGAAGTGCTTTTCCTGGATGAGCCTACACTAGGCCTGGACGTCGGCGCATCGCGTGAGGTGCGTAATTATGTGCGCAGATGGATCGAAGAAGACCGCTTGCGTACTCTGATGCTAACCACTCACTATATGATGGAGGCAGATGAGCTGTGCGACCGGGTGGCGATTATCAACCAGGGAATGGTGCTGGCGTGCGATACCCCGTCTGCTTTGAAGACGCGTCTGCAGCAAGACGCCATCTTCCGCATGGAGGTCAGCCCGCTGAATGGGTTAGGCGTGGCGGAATTCGAGAAGCTCCCCGGCGTTCGCAAGGTGACCCACCACCCTCAAGACGGCTCTTCGGTGCTGGATATGATCCTGGCGCAGGACGACGTGATTGCCTCCATCGTCAGCTTGCTGACCGCCTCAGATAAACATATCCTCAACTTGCAGAAGCGCGAGCCCACCCTGGAAGATGTCTTTGTCGCCCTGGTCGGGCGAAGTATGGAAGAGGTCGAGCGTGCTTCGGCGCCGGAGGGTGAGTTATGAGCCGCTTCTCTTCTTCGGTGATCACCCCGGTGGTATACCGCCATTTTCGTAAGAATACCGGTTGGCGCCTTTTTATTCAATCGGTCATTGCCCGTGCATACCCTCGCCTGATCGGGCAGCAGCGGGAGAAATCCTGGATGTTTTTTGATGTCTTCCTTCCACTGCTGGCGGTCTCGGCCTATGTCTTCGTCTACCGGGCTATCCAGGCGCCAGAGGAGTACGTCGGATTTGTCGTGGTCGGCGGGGCGATGACGGCTTTCTGGATGAATGTGCTATGGAGCATGTCCAGCCAGCTGTATTGGGAGAAAGAACAGGGCAACCTGGCGCTCTATATTATGGCGCCTAACTCGATGATGTCGATCCTGCTGGGGATGGCGTTGGGTGGGCTGGTGGCGACAGCCCTGCGGGCCACTGTGATCATCATCTTCGGAAGCTTGCTCTTTGGCGTCGATTACCAGGTCAGCAGCTACTGGCAGCTTTTCCTCATCTTCATCCTGGCGATGGTGGCCCTATATGGAATGGGAATGATGACTGCCTCGCTCTTCTTGCTGCTCAGCCGGGAAGCCTGGCACCTGTCCAACCTGGCCCAAGAGCCGGTCTACTTGCTGTCTGGATTTTACTTCCCGATCAAGAGCCTGAACTTCTGGGTGGCGCTTGGCGCTTCGATGATCCCGCTCACCCTGGGGTTGGATGCCATGCGGCAGCTGGCTTTTCCCTCCGGCACATCGTTGGGGTTCCTGTCCGTGGGAGTCGAGATCGCCATCCTGGTGGTCCTGTGTTTTGTGTTTCTGCTGGGAGCTAAATGGCTGCTGGCGTACATGGAAAAGCTCGCCATCCGCGAAGGGCGACTTACCGAGAGCCGCCGGTAGCCGCAGGCTGCACTCTTAATTTGTGGTGATAGGATGACTGTTACAACTCAAAGCTCCAGCTTCTCTCCTTTGGCGGTAATGCTGCGCACCTTTCGGCTGTCAGCCTGGCTTGGCTGGCAGATCGAGTCTAACTGGGCCGATCCATTTTTGTTTGCCATCTACTCCATGGTCAAGCCTGTTTCCGGCGCCGCCATCCTGGTGGTCATGTACAGCGTGATTACCAATGCGGATTTTGAATCCCCGATCTTCCCTTATATCTACCTGGGCAATGCCTTTTACATCTATGTTGGTCAGATGATGACCGGCATCTCCTGGGCGGTCATCGATGATCGCGAGCACTACAAAACCCTCAAATATGTTTACGTGGCGCCTATCCACTTCCCCACCTACCTGTTTGGTCGCGGCGTGGCGCGCTTCATCATCGCCACGATCTCAGTGGTCATCACCATCCTGTTCGGTTTGATATTCCTGGGCTTAGATATCAACCCGGCGATGGTGAATTGGCCGCTGTTCCTGGGCAGCTTGCTGGTGGGAGTGCTCATGCTGGCTTTCCTGGGGCTGATCCTGGCCGGGCTGATGCTGCTCCTGGCGCACCACATGTGGAGCCTGGGTGAGGCCGTTGCCGGCGCGTTATACCTGTTCAGTGGGGCGATCTTCCCCCTGGAGGTCCTGCCGCCTGCTCTGCGCTGGGTAGGATACGCCATGCCGCTTACCTACTGGCTGGAGCTGCTGCGCCGCTCCTTGATCGGCTCGGTGGCAGAGGCGTTTCCCACCCTGGCGAACTATTCTAACACCCAGATTTTCGGCATCCTGTTGGGCTTGACGGCGTTCTTCGGGGTTCTGTCCTTCGTGGTCTTTCGCTTTTGCGAGCACGGCGCTCGCGAGCGCGGCCTTATTGATGTGGTGACGAATTATTGATGGGAGAGAATAGAGAGTGGAGAATGGTAATACCAACTACTCTCGACTCTCGGTTCTCCGTTCTCGGCAGAGGTATCCAAATGGCATCCAGTAAAAACAAGCTCGTCTGGTTTGGCGATCGGGCTGGCACGCCCGTGGGAACGGTATGGGTTGGCCTATCCAGTGACGGTCTGGCTGCGATCGACTTCCCCTCCGACCAGGAGGCTTTCACCTTGCGCCTGCAGCGTATGGGCTTCACCGAAATCGTCTATGATCCTGTAAGGACAGGCCCTGTACTGGATCAAATTGATGAATACCTGCGCGGTCAGCGCCGCGGCTTTGACCTTCCCATCGACTGGTCTCTCATGACCCCCTTCCAGGAGCAAGTCTTGCGTCTGACCTATGCCATCCCTTATGGCAGCAGGACCACCTATGCCGAGCTGGCCCGCCTGGCAGGACGGCCGCGCGCCCCCCGCGCTGTCGGCCGCGCCCAGGCTACCAATCCCCTGCCGCTGGTGATCCCCTGCCATCGCTTGCTCGGTTCGGATGGCAAGCTGCACGGCTACGGGGCGGGTGAAGGCCTGGCGACCAAGCAGTGGTTGCTTGATTTGGAACAGCGGACCAGCCAATCGTCACCTTCCCGCGCTCCCGGTGGGTGAAATTCTTATCAAATCCCTCTTACCGGTATTCCTATACATCCTATGAAACCAAAAGACTGGCTGGCTTTCATTTTGCTCGGTACTATCTGGGGCTCATCCTTCCTGTGGATCAAGATCGCTGTCCAGGAAATCGGGCCGCTCCTGCTGGTTGCACTGCGACTGCTGTTCGGCATCCTGGCTTTAATCGTGGTGGCGGCGGTCACTCGTCCGGAGTGGCCGCGCCAGCGCAGGGTATGGATCAACTTGACCATCCTCGGGGTGATCAATAATGCCATTCCTTACGCGTTGATCTCGTGGGGTGAGCAGTCCATCGACTCGGCGGTCGCGGCGGTGCTCAACAGCACCACGCCGCTCTTCACTATGATCGTCGCCCACCTTGCGCTCAGCGACGATCGCATGACCTCATGGCGAGTCTTCTCCTTACTGATGGGATTTTCTGGGGTGTTCATCCTGTTCAGCCGTGATCTGAGCGCCGGGTTTCATGGCAGCTTCCTGGGCCAGCTGGCAGTCCTGCTGGCATCAGTCGCCTATGCATTTGCATCGGTGTTTGCTCGCCGCACGACCCGAGGTCTTAACCCTGCTGTCCAGGCGCTGGTGCCGTTATTGGGCGCCGACCTGCTGATGTGGGGGCTGGCTCCGGTGATTGAATCACCCCTAACCCTGCCGTCCTTGCCGCTTACCTGGCTGTCTGTGATCTGGCTGGGCGTGATGGGCGTCGCGGTGGCATTTTTGCTGTATTTCTACCTGCTCCACTCGGTTGGACCGACGCGCACGGTGCTGGTCACCTATATTTTCCCGCTGGTGGGAGTTATCCTGGGGGTCGTCTTTTTGAACGAGCGCCTGGATTGGCAGCTTGCCGTAGGGGCGGTGCTGGTGGTTGCCAGTGTGGTGCTGGTGAATCGCAGCCGCTGATCGCTCGCGGCGGTCGGCAGACGGCAGACAGCGGTCAGCCGTCCGCGGTCTCTCTTTGTTGTGCCTTTTATCACTTGTCCAAAACTCACCTTTGCTGTATGCTTAATTAATATTGCAACTCCGTTGTGCGCGATTGCATGGGAGGGGACTATGCCAGCAGGAGACATCCATTTCATCCTGGCTATTGATCTGGGAACGTCTGGGCCGAAGGTTGGGTTGGTCTCCAACCGAGGTCAGGTGATCGACTCGGAATTCGAGCCAACCAATCTTGGGCTGCTGCCTGACGGTGGAGCCGAGCAGGACCCACGCGATTGGTGGCAGGCGATCGTTAAAGCCACCCGCCGGTTGTTAACCCGCCATCCCCAAGAGACAGCCCAGGTCAGCGCCATCGCCTGTACCGGACAGTGGTCGGGAACAGTTGCGGTGGGCAGGGATGGGCAGCCCTTGATGAATGCCATTACCTGGATGGACACGCGCGGGGCACCGTACGCCCGGCAGCTGATACGCGGCAATCTGTCCGTCGCCGGTTACTCGCCGGGTCGCCTGTACACCTGGGTGCGTCTCACCGGCGGGCTGCCTCTTGGTGCCGGGAAAGACCCTATCGCCCATATCCTTTATATTCGGGACAAGCACCCGGAGGTCTATCAAGCCACATACAAGTTCCTGGAGCCGATCGACTATCTCGGATACTGCCTGACCGGTCAGGTGGCTGCCTCATTCGACACCATCACGTTGCACTGGCTGACCGACAACCGCGATATCCAGCACGTGAGCTATCACCAGAAGCTGTTGGACTGGGCCGGAATCGCGCGGGATAAACTGCCCGATCTGCGCGGCCCGGTGGATGTGCTGGGGGAGATAACCCCCCAGGTAGCTGGCGAGCTGGGTTTGCATGAAGGAATCAGGGTAGTTATGGCTGCTCCGGACGTACATTCGGCGGCGGTCGGCTCAGGCGCCATTCAGGATTACCAGGCGCATATTTACATCGGCACCTCCTCATGGCTGGTGTGCCATATGCCCGGTAAGAAGACTGACCTGTCGTGCAACATGGCTTCGCTGCCGGCCGCCATCCCTGGAAAGTACCTGGTGATCGCTGAACAGGAATGCGCTGGCATCTGCCTTACGTACCTGCGCGACAGCATCTTCTTCGCCAACGATGAGCTGAGTCAAGGCCAGGTACCAGCGAATGCTTACGCAGCCTTCGACCGTATTGTGGCAGATGTACCCGCCGGCAGCGAGGGGGTAATCTTCACTCCCTGGTTATTTGGCGAGCGCGCCCCGGTCGAGGACCATCTGGTACGGGGCGGCTTTTTCAACCAGAGTCTGAAGAACTCGCGCCGCCACCTTCTGCGGGCCGTTTATGAGGGGGTAGCGTACAACAGCCGCTGGCTGCTCCAAAATATGGAGAAATTCACCGGATGCCGGTTGGACCCGATCCGCATGGTGGGCGGCGGCGCAAAATCCGCCGTCTGGTGCCAGATCTATGCCGATGTGCTCGACCGTACCATCGTCCAGATCAAAAATCCCATCGGCGTCAACATGCAGGGCGCCGGGCTGTTGGCCTGCCTGGCACTTGGGTACTTGAGCGTCGAAGATATTCCCGCCTGTGTGGAGGTTGCCAGCACTTTCCAGCCGGATGGGCGCACCCGGGTTGTTCACGACGAACACTTTGCTGAATTTGTCCGCCTGTACCACAGCTTGAAGCCCATCTACGCCCGCTTGAACGCCCCCAAGGCGCTGCAATAATCAGAGGATATATTCATGGACCCAATTGAGTTCGCCACCAAGAAGCTGGGGCGGGCGAATCCGCGCCTGGTTGCTATCCTGGAGAAGTGGCTGAAGAAGATACCCTCGGTCGATAAACAGATCCAGCAGCAGTATGACGTTATGTTAGGAGATATCGAGGCGGATCTGAAACCATATCGGGAGGATTTTACAGCCTACGATCGACTGCCCCAGACGGGCAGAGGGCGGGAAGAAGTGCTGGAGGAGATGCGCGCATTGAAAGCCATCGAAGAGGGGCGTTGGAAGGACGGCTTTGTCTCGGGCGCCGTCTATCACGGCGACCAGGGACACATCGATTTCCTTAACCAGGTGTATGCCCTGCACTCGCAGAGCAATCCCCTGCACGCCGATATCTGGCCCAGCACCACCAAGTTCGAAGCCGAGATCGTCGCTATGACCGCCCACATGCTGGGTGCTGGGGCGCCGGAGGATGAGATCGGCGGCACGGTCACCTCGGGCGGGACGGAGAGCATCCTGCTGGCGATGAAGACGTACCGCGATTGGGCGCGCGAGCATAAAGGCATCCGCAAGCCCGAGATGGTAGCGCCCGTCACAGCACACGCGGCTTTTGAAAAAGCCTCCCAATATTTTAATATCAAGCTGGTACGTATCCCGGTCGATGACGGCTGCCGCGCCGATGTTGAGGCGGCTCGTAGAGCGCTCAGCCGCAACACGATCGTGGTGGTGGGTTCAGCGCCGGCCTTCCCGCACGGCACGCTCGATCCGATCGCCGAGCTCTCCGAGCTGGCGCGCCAGGAAGGCATCGGTTTTCACACCGACGCATGCCTGGGCGGCTTCATCCTGCCCTGGGCAGAGAAGCTGGGGTATCCTGTACCTGGCTTCGATTTTCGCCTACCCGGCGTCACCTCCATGTCTGCCGATACACACAAGTACGGCTATGCCGCCAAAGGCACCTCAGTCGTGCTCTACCGCGGCGCCGAATTGCGCCGCTTCCAGTACTACGCCACACCGGACTGGCCCGGTGGGCTGTATTTCTCACCCACCTTCGCTGGCAGCCGGCCCGGTGCGCTGAGCGCCGCCTGCTGGGCGGCAATGCTCAGCCTGGGAGAAGAGGGTTATCTCGATGCGGCGCGCAAGATCCTGGAAACCGGCGCGGCCATCCGCAGGGGAGTCGAATCGATCCCGGAGCTGCGCGTGCTCGGCGACCCGCTGTGGGTGATCGCTTTCACGTCCGACAGCCTGAACATCTATCGCGTGTTGGATTTCATGACCTCCCGCCATTGGAGTTTGAACGGCCTGCACCGCCCGCCAGCCATGCATCTGGCGGTCACTCTGCGCCATACCCAGCCGGGCGTTGCCGAGCGTTTTATCGAGGACCTGCGAACGGCGGTCGAGCATGTGCGCTCCACGCCTCAAAGCGAGGGTGGGATGGCGCCCGTGTACGGCATGGCAAGCACCCTGCCCTTCCGCGGCGTGGTCAGTGAGATGCTCAAGCGCTACATCGATCTCTTATACAAAGTATGACCGGGAGTGCATGTGTGATTGGCCGAAAGTATCTTTACAAAAAAGTCATGTAATACCGGCCAATCACTTAAGCAAACCGCCAAAAATTTCATTGCGTTAATAAAATTATATATGGCGGTTTGCAATGGTAGAATCGGCAAAGTTTGC
>CAZGIX010000177.1:0-10211 GCA_964525785.1 uncultured Anaerolineaceae bacterium | reverse complement strand
CGCATGTCCGGTGGTGTGAGAGGGGGCGGTTAGTCCCCGCCCCCTACTCGATTACACAGCTTCCCTATTTGGTTATACAGATGGACGATGCAGCCTGGTTGGAAGTATCATTAATCGTGGATGGCGAGATGGCAGAGGCGGTCTCGGAGGTGCTAGCGCGCTTCGCTCCGGACGGGGTGGCGATTGAGTCAACCGCGGTGACCGCCAACCCCGACGACAGCGAAGGGCAGGCGGTGGGACCGCTGCGGGTGTGTGCCTATCTGCCGGTGGACGATGAACTTGAGGAGGTGCGCCAGCGGCTGGAGGAAGCACTGTGGTATTTGGGGCGCATCCGCCCGCTGCCCGAGGCGCAGTTCAAGCGCATCCAGCAGGCCGACTGGTCGGAGACCTGGAAGCAGCCCTACCGTCCGATTACCATCGGGGAGCGATTGGTGGTGGTGCCTGCATGGCTGGAATCGCCGGACCCCGAGCGCATCGCAGTGCGCATCGACCCGGGGATGGCGTTCGGCACGGGCACCCATCCCACCACTCAGCTGTGCCTGGAGCTGCTGGAGGGCTTTTTCCAGGAGGGCGGTGGGGCCGGGATCGAGGTGGTTGACGTGGGCTGTGGCTCGGGAATCCTTTCTACGGCGGCGCTGAAGCTGGGTGCGACCCGGGCGCTGGGTGTGGATATTGATGCAGAGGCGGTGCAGGCAACGCAGGCCAACGCCGGGCTGAACGGGGTGCAGAAGCGCCTGGAGGTGGGTTTGGGCTCGGTGGAGGAGGTGCGACGGGGGCAGTTCTCGATCCGCAGCGGGCAGATAGTGCTGGCGAATATCCTGGCGCCGGTGATCATCAAGCTGTTGGACGAAGGACTTGGCGACCTGCTCAGGCCAGGAGGGGTGCTGATCTTATCCGGCATCCTTGCGGAGCAGAGCGCGGATGTGGAAGCGGCGCTCTATCGGCACGACCTGCAGCCAGCGGAAAAACGCCAATCGGGGGATTGGGTGGCGCTGCTGGCCCGCTGGGCGCAGTAGCTTCGTATCTATTCGAAAATTGAATTTTATTTGGGGTGTGTGCTGCGGCTGTGCTTATAGCGATACAGGGCGTTATCGGCGGCGACGAGCATGTTTTCGAGGTCGGGGGCGTCCTGGGGATCGAAGCGGGCGTAGCCTGTGCTCAAAGACAGGGTGTAGAGGGAATTCTGGCGGTTGACCTGGTCCAGGTGGTGCTCCAGGCGGGCCAACATGCTCTCGGCGTGACCTTCGTCGGCGTCGATAGCCATGACGGTGAACTCGTCGCCCCCTAGGCGGGCAATCAGGTCAGACGAGCGGAAGGTCTCGCGCAGGATGGCGGCGGTACTCTTGAGGGCCTGGTCGCCTTCGTAATGTCCAAAGCGGTCGTTGATGCTCTTGAGCCCATCCAGGTCGGTATAGAAGAGCAGCAGCTGGCGGTTGGCGCGCTCGGCGATCTTGATGCGCTGGGCTCCGAGGGAGTAGAAGCCGCGCCGGTTGAGAAGGCCAGTGAGCTCATCGATCAATGACAGCAGGCGCAGCTGCTCGTGGGCCTGGTGGCGCTCGATGGCGAACTGGATGGCGCGCACCAGCTGCCCGGTTTCCATCTGACCCTTGACGATGTAATCCTGTGCGCCTTCGCGCACGGTGCGCAGGGCCAGGCTTTTATCATCCAGGGCAGTCATGACGATCAGGGGGATATGGGGGGCGTGGGCAGCGACTTCGACGAAGGTGTTGAATCCCCGGCTATCGGGCAAGGCGAGATCGAGCAAGATGACGTCGAAGGCGCTGTTGCGCAGATGGCGCAAGGCGTCGTCGAGGCGCACGGCGTGGGTGATGTCGACGTCGACCGAGTTGGCATTGAGCAGCAGGAGGCGGAGCATCTCGGCGTACTCGAGGTTATCCTCCACCAGCAAGGCGCGGATAGCTGTGGGGTCGGTTGAAGGCACCCCCGCATTGTAGCACGTCCATGTAGGGCGGTCAACGGGAGGGGGACCAGGAGATCCTTGTGGTGGCCCATCGAACTGGACACTTATTCGGGCTTTGTTAATGCCCCAAATCTCCCTTTTCTCTACTTCAACAGCGCCAGCATCGCGGTATGTATTTTCCCATTGTCTGCTAGCACGCTGCGCATGTAGGGTGTATAAGGCGCGCCCGAGGTCAACGTCACCGTGCCCCCTGCCTCCTGGACGATCAACGCGCCGGCTGCCATGTCCCAGGCTTCCAGGTCTATCTCCCAGTAGCCGTCCACTCGACCTGCCGCCACATGGCACAGGTCCAGGGAGGCGCTGCCATCACAGCGCACGGAGACTGTGCTTTTCACAAAGCGCCACCACTCGGCCCCGTTATCCACCGGGTTCGTCCAGGCATCGTATGGGAACCCTGAAGCGACCAGCGCCTTCCCAAGCTCACCGGTTTCCGAAACGTGAATAGGCTTCCCATTCAAGTACGCGCCGCCGCCCACCTCGGCTGTAAACAGCTCATCCAGAACAGGATTGTACACGACCCCCAGGACGGTCCGCCCTGTTTTCTCCAATGCTATCGACACCGAGAAGAGGGGATAGCTGCGCGCATAGTTGGTTGTCCCATCGATGGGATCGACAATCCAGATCCCCTCACCGCAGGCGCGCGTCGCAACACTTTCTTCCCCTAGGAAACCGTAATCCGGGAATGCGCGCTGCAATACATCGTAGATCAAATGCTCTGACGCCCGGTCCACATCGGTTACGATGTTAATCGAACCCTTATAGCGGATATCATGGGGCAGCTGATAACTGTCGCGCAGCAGCTGCCCGGCTGCCCTGGCGGCGTGGATTGCGGTTTCTAATTCTGTCATAAGCTTTGTCAGTAGTCCGGATTAGCCTTTAATTGCCCCGCCCCCCAGGCCGCGCAGCAAGAAACGCTGCACAAAGAAAGACAAGAAGATCATCGGCACGATTGCCAGGATGATAGCTGCTGACATTTGCCCCATCTCGACGCCGCGAAAGGTCCAATAGCCGGCAATTCCGACCGGCAGCGTGCGTTGGGTACCGGATGTCAGCAACAGCGCATAAAACATATCGTTCCAGGAAAGGACGAGCGCAAACAGGCCGGCTGCTCCCAGCCCTGGGCGCACCGCTGGTAATACGATCTTGAATAACGCCTGCCAGTTGGTGCAGCCGTCGACCTTGGCAGCTTCTTCCAGCTCGCGAGGGACGTCATCGAAAAAGCCGATCAGGAACCAGGTCACCAATGGCAAGATAAAGGTCAGGTGAGATATTACTGCCGCCCAGACTGATCCGATAATCTTCGTATAATACGCCATCAGGAAGAGTGGGACTATCAACACGGCCGGCGGCAGCATCTGTGCCAACAGGGTGGAAAAACGTGCGGCGCTGCCGCCGACGTTAAATCGTGAGAACGCATAGGCTGCTAACGAGCCGACTGCCAATGAAATTCCAACTGTCACCAGGCCAACGATCAGGCTGTTCAAGGCCTGGCGCGGGATGCCGGCGCTGATTACCGCCTGCCAGTTTACCAGGGTGGGTGTGAAGCTAAAATCCAGGGGATGGTTGATGGCGGCAGCATCCTTAAAGGATGCCAGCAGCGTCCAAAAGTATGGAAAGAACACGATGAAGAGCGAGACGATCAACACCAGCGAGGTGAAAACGGATGTGATCCGCTTCCTGAGGCGATGGCTCATTTCTCCTGCGCCTCCCCGCGAAGCACATAGAAGAGGATCGCAACCAAGATCGTGATAACCACGATCAAGGTATATGACATAGCGGCCGCTTCACCAGCGCGAAAATAAATGAAACCTGTGCGGTAGATATAATATTGGATTGTCTCTGTCGACTCGCCAGGACCGCCGCGCGTGATGGCATAAACGTACTCGTATACCTTGAAAGCGTCCAACATGCGTATCACCAGCGCAGCCAGGATAATGGGGCGCATCAGGGGCAGCGTGACATAACGGATCATCTTCCAGCCTCTGGCGCCGTCGACAATGGCGGCTTCGAAAGGCTCTTCTGGCAGTGATTCCAGGCCTGCCAAGAGCAGGAGCAACATAAAAGGAGTCCACTGCCATACGTCGATGATGGCGATGCTGATGAGCGCCAGCTGAGGGCTGAACCAATCTACTTCGATCCCGATCGATTTGAGGGCGATAGGGATGACTCCCAGCTGCGAGTTCAACATAAAACGGAACATCAGTCCCACTGCAATGGGAGTGATGAACATCGGCGTCAGCAAGGTGGAACGGAAGAAACCCCGCAAGAAAGTCGCTTTATTATGCAGCATCAGCGCCAGACAAAAGCCCAGCACCACTTCCAGCGAGACGGCCAGCAGCACAAAGACAATCGTGTTGCGCATTGCCGTCCAGTACGACTTGTTGTGAAATAACTTGATGTAATTATCTGCGCCAATGAAGGTTTGCTGTCCGATTCTGGTGAGCTCGAAATCCTGAAGCGAGATAATAAAGGAATATGCCAATGGAAAGATCATGATTGCGAACAACACCACAACCATGGGAATAAGGAGCTGATATTTAAAGGGGATTCGCAGACGCTTCAAGTCAGTTTCGTGAGTGGTTTGCACATCTTGCACCCGGTGGGCTACAAGCCCACCGGGTGCAAAGAGAAAGATCCTTTATAAACTACTTACTGTTGATCTCGGTGATCTTGTCATCAATACCTTGCAGCGCCTCATCGACGCTCATCTCGCCTGCCGCGGCACTATTTAGGAAGGTGCCGACCTCATTACTGATCTCATCGGCGTGTATCCCGCGTGCCAACGGCTCGGCATTGCTCAGGATCTCCAACACGGTCTTGTAATAGTTCTCCCCATAGCCCTTCTCCCAAACCTCCGGGTCGTTCAAGACGCTGGCGCGTACCGGCGCACCGCCCATGATCACGCGCTGCTTGTCGATCTCGGGTGAAGTAACCCAGGAGATGTACTTCCAGGCGGCATCTTTGCAGGCGGCATTTTGTGGAATAGCCCAATACCAGGCGCCCAGCACAGCTTTGCCTCCGGGTACCGGATAGAGCTGATACTTGCCCGCCAGATCGCCGGCCTGTCCATCCGGATTATTCAGCGCCGGAAGCATCCAGTTGTAAGACATCATGGTAGCAGATTCGCCGCTGGCCATGGAGCGAAGGGCATCGTCAAAGCCCCAGTTCAGTGAATTCTCCGGCGCGGCAGTGTTGTACATCTCGATGTATTTATTCAAGGCAGCTTTACCCGCCTCGCTGTTGGTAGTGGCCTTGCCGGCGTCATCCATGATGTCGCCGCCTTCGGCATACAACCAGTTCTTCCACTCCTCGAAGATCTTATAACCGCGCTGCGGCTGCATGGCAGCCCCGGCAATGCCGTTCGCCTGGAAGAATTTGCCAACCTCCAGGTATTCGTCCAGGGTCTTAGGGACTTCTAATGGCCGGTTATACTCGGCCTGGAATTTCTCCTGCATAGCCGGGTCGTCGAACAGATCCTGGCGCACAATCAGGCCCAAAGCGTAATTATAGTAGGGTATGCCCGTGATCATGTCACCTTGTTTGGTCAGGTCGCTCAATGGCCCGATGAAGTCCTCGAAATTATATCCCGGCGTGTTGGCAATGTAGTCTTTCAAGTCGGTCAGGAAGTTCGCCGCCGGGAACTCGTCCATCCAGGGGTTGTCGACAATGATGATGTCGTAGGTGCCTTTGGGGGCGAGGAACGAGGTCAAGATCTTGTCGCGCATGGCATCGTAGGGCATGGCATCGAATGTGACCTTGATGTTGGGGTTATCGGCTTCAAACTGCTTGGTCAGCTCGGCGACAAAATCATAGTCGGGCACTTGCTCGATGATCACATTCAGGGTGACTGCCCCTTCGCAGCCTTCGGCAACAGGTTCCGCGGGCGCTTCAGTAGCCGCAGGCGCTTCTGTTGCTGCCGGCGCGGGCGCCTGGGTTGTGGGTGCAGCGCAGCCAGCCAGCAGGAACGCAAGCACTAACAGGATGCTGATAGCTATACTAAGCTTGGTCTTCATTTTCTTCTCCTTGTCTAATCCGAGATGTGGTTTAGTGGTTCTGAGGTATCAGGGTTTTCTTTGACTAATCCATCCAGGCGCCACCGTTGACGTTGATCGCCTCACCGGTGATGAAGTCGGAATCACTGGATGCTAGGAACAACATCACTTTGGCTATATCCTCCGGGTATTCAAGACGACCGAGGGGAGTGTCATCGATGTAGGACTGCTTGACTGCCTCAGGCGTCATGCCGCGCAGCTGCGCTTCCCAGACCAGCTCGCGGGACTGCATAGGGGTAGCAACGTAGCCAGGGCAAACGGCATTGACCGTGATCTTATGGGGGGCCAATTCCTTGGCCATGGCCTGGGTCAGACCGACCACTCCAAACTTAGTATACACATAGTGCGCCAGGTATGGGGCGTTGCCACCACGCTTGCCAGCCATCGATGCGTTGTTGATGATCTTGCCGCCTCCTTGCTGGATCATGTAGCTCGCAACGGCCTGCGAGCAGAAGAATACGCCGCTGCCGTTGACGTCGTGCATGAAGTCCCAGTCCCGCTCGCTGAGCTGCAGGAAGGGGACCATGGTCGAGACGCCGGCGTTGTTCACCCAGATGTCAATCCGCCCGAACTGTTCAGCGATTTCCTTGATCACCTGTTTGATTTCGGCCCGGTCGGTGACGTCCAATTTCCAGGCTTTCGCATCGCCGCCGTTTTTGCAGATACCATCCGCCACCTCTTGGGCGAGCTTGCCATTGAGATCGGTTACGGCGACTTTAGCACCTTCGGCTGCCAGCGTCTCAGCGATGCACCTGCCCATTCCCATGGCTGCGCCGGTTATACCGGCAAATTTTCCTTGTAATCTCATAAAATCCTCCTATATGAAATCTCACTATATTTGTGGTTACTTGTCTTCTCTGGTCGCGCTCTCCACTTCGAAGCTTTCGAAATCAGGATGGGTAAATATCTCCCGGTACTTCACTGCTCAATGTATGCGCCACCGCCTGTGCCAGGCGCGGGAACACGTCCTTGAGTGACGTATAAATCTCCCTGTACAGGCCGAACAAGTTCTGATAGAGGACATGCTTCTCCATGTCCGGCTGGGTTATCGTTGAAATCTTGATGTAGCGCTCAATCTCATCCCAACGGGTAAAAGCGCCAACTCCCATACCCGCACAGAAGGCCGCTCCGAGTGATGAGCCGGGATGGTCGGCGACCTGCTCCAGGCGGATGCCCAGCACATCGGCAGTCACTTGTTTCCAGAGCGCTGAGCGTGCACCTCCGTTTGCACAGCGGGCATGGGTTGGTGTCAGCCCATGCTCGGCAAACACTTGCATATGGTGGTAGAAACCGTAGGAGATACCCTCCAGGATCGCCCGATAGATATGGGCAGGTGTGTGGGTAAGTGTCAGGCCAACCAGGGTGCCGCGCGCCTGGGGGTCCTGGATGGGCGTCTTTTCTCCCAGGAAATATGGCAGCAAGATCAGCCCATCTGAGCCGGCAGGTATCGCCTCGGCGGATGCGTCCAGCTCTTCATAGCCGCTGTGCGGGAAGAACTGGTTGCGGAACCATTTAATCAAACTGCCGCTGGAGGCCATACAGCCGCTGGCGATATATTTTTTCGGGATATCATGATAGTCCAGGAACAGGCGCTCATCTACCAGGATCGTATCCATGCTGATCATGATGTCACCGGCGCCACCAAGTTTTACCAGCAGGTCTCCCGGATTTTTCAATCCAGAAGAAAAAGACGAGGCAATGTGGTCCGCGCTGCCCGCCACCACCGGGGTGCCGCTTACCAATCCGGTAAGCTTCGCTGCTTGAGGGGTTACTTTACCGATCACATCCGAAGGCCAATGTATTTTCGCAAGCAGTGTGCGGTCGATGGTCGAGAGGCTCAAGATTTCATCGTCCCAATCCTCTCGGTAGAGGTCAAAATAGCCGCTTTCCAGGGCCCAGTTGCGCTCGATATAATATTCACCTGTCAGGCGGTGGGTGATAAATTCGTAAGATCCCATCAAATGGGCAGCCTGCTGGAGCACCTGCGGCTCATGCTTGCGCAGCCAGAGGATTTTGGTCCCGATCGTCTGCTGGGTGATGGCACTGCCGGTCCGCCTCAGGATATCGGCTGCATCGGTCTGGCTGCGCAGGTATTCGATTTCCTCCACGGCGCGGGCATCATTCTGCTGGATAGAGTTGCGCAGCACCTGATCGTCCTTGTCGAGCAGCACGATCGTTGGCACCATGCCGCTTACCCCTATTGCCTCGATCGCGGAAGCAGGGATGCCAGCTTGTTGTATGCACTCCGGCACGCCCCGGCAAACGTTTTGCCACCACTGATTTGCATCTTCCTCGGCCCAACCGGCGCGCTGTGATAGCAGCGTCGAAGGCTGCTCCACAGAGGCCACCACACGGCCTTGCAGGTCGATCAGGATGATCTTGGTGGCGGTTGTCCCGACATCGATTCCCATCAAGTACATGGCTTACCCACGCCTGGCGGCTTTAACCGCCTGCATAAACTTCTTCACCCGCGTCTCGTCGACCGGATTCCAGGTGTAACCATCTACCTTCAGGCTGGAGCCGACGATGACGCCATCCGCTACAGTCAAATACATCTGGATGTTCTCCGCCTTGCCGCCGGTGTTCAGCAGCACGGGCACCATATCCCCGACTGCATCCTTCACTTCCTTGAGGGTGTCCAGCTTGGGCTCCATCCCGGCTGTCATGCCTGAGACCAGGATCGCATCCGCTAGAGAAGATACCACCGCGCTCTTCGCTCGCTCGCCCACACTGCGGGTCCCCAGGAAAGAGGCAAATTCAGGCGTTACGTTGTAAAAAACCTTGATGTGGTCTGCTCCGATGTGGTGGCGGTAGCGCAGGGTGGCAGCCGCATCCAAACTCCACAACCCCATGTCGCTCTCATATACCCCGGTGAATACCTCGCGCACGAAGGATGCCCCGGTTGCCAGGCCGACTGCCAACGGCAGCTTGGGATCCCACAGGAAATCCACTCCAAACGTGCGGTCGCGCGGTGCCAGCTCGGTGATGACACGCGCCATTGCCGCCGCGGCTTCCAGGTCCGCATGCAGCGCATATGGACGGTCTCCCTCGTTGCAGAACAGGATCCCGTCCACCCCGCCCGCCAGCAGCTTGCGCAGATCTTCGCGCATCACATCCAGCATGCCGTCGACGCCTTTACTGGCGTCGTAAAGCGGGGTCCCGGGCAAGGGCGGGAAGTGTGACATAGCAATGACGGGTTTATCAATCCCAAAGAGTTCTTTCAATACGCCTTGACTCATAAAAACCTTCCTTAATCCTCGGTTGAATGGGTTGATGTAGTGCTTTATCCTTCAGCGATTGCTCCAATCCGTGCTTGATCGAGACCGTGAGAGTATTGCATTGGGAGAGCTCTGGAAAGTGTGGTTACTGGGCTAAAATAATACTTACGCCGGCCTTATGTAGAGCATCAAGCAGGGTTGAGGGTGGTTCCTGGTCTGTAACGAGCACATCCAACGACTCCAGGGGCGCAATCTTGACTGTGGCAATGCGCTCGAACTTGCTGCTGTCGGCAAGGGCCACCACCTGTTTGGCAGTCTTCAGCATGGCCTGTTTTATCAAGGTATCATCCCAATTGTATTCAGTCAAACCTGCCTGCGAGTCGATGCCGCCCACGCCAAGAAATAAGCGGTCGACGTGGAACATCTCAAACGCCCGGTGAGAGAGCTCGCCGATCATGGACGTCTCGCCGGGGCGGACGATGCCGCCGGGCAGGATCAAGCGCAATCCGGGCAGGTTGACCAGCACATTGGCGATCAGCAGGCTGGGAGTGATTACAGACAGGTTTTGCCGGTCTACAAGGCGACATGCCAGTTCGTAGGTGGTCGAGCCGACGTCCAATGCGATGAAGTCACCTTCCTTTACTAGGTTATAAGCACTGCGGGCAATACGCTGCTTTTCGGTCAGGTGGACTGTTTTGCGCAATTGTAAAGTAGGCTCATAGCTGCGTCCCCGGGCGCTGATCCCGCCGCCGTGAACACGTTTGAGCAGTCCCTGGCGCTCAAGCAGGCTCAGGTCGCGGCGAATAGTCATCTCGGTCACGCTGAGCTGCTTTGCCAGTTCAGACACCCGCACCGTGCCTTGCACCTCGACTGCTGATAAGATTGCCTTGTGCCGGTTTACCAGGTCCATATTGTTTGATCGGTCCCGAGAAACTGGTGAAAATGGTATCTTGTTTGTAT
>CAZGIX010000176.1:8153-10232 GCA_964525785.1 uncultured Anaerolineaceae bacterium | reverse complement strand
CCACTAGTGATTGGCGGCATAAATGAACCTACATATAAACCATCCACGCCAAGCACTTTAAGCAGTTGGGCTACACAGGCAATATCTGAGTGCTTATTCACGCCCAACTGCACTGGCAACCTGTCAGGTGATTTGATATTTATTATACAAGAGGATTGATCAGTGCTCTGTCCAGAGTCAAAAAGGAATTGGGGGCGTTTCCCCATAAAATACTCGACAATCGCCATCATTTTCGGACAAAATCTGGTAAAATTTATTGCGAGGGGTCAAGCCAGGGGTTTGGGTGGGGGCTAATATTTAGAAGGGAAACAACGCTGAATGATGTCCTTTTCGAACAACCATGTCAACTTACCGGACGGGCGCGCCCTGAGCTACTGCCGCCTGGGCGAATCGGGATGTAGGCTGGTAATATTTATCGGTGGATTACCGGGTTCGCGCTTGATGGTGAATTTGTTCGCCGGAGAAGTCCCTGCCGGCATATGCTTGGTCGGCATCGACCGCCCTGGCATGGGACGCTCGGATTTCAAGCCGGGCTGGGATATGCGCAGCTTTGCCGCGGATATCGCCAGGCTGGCGGATCACTTCGAGGCGCAGCATTTCAGCGTGCTGGGCTGGTCTGGCGGAGCACCCTACGCGGCTGCTTGCGCCCTCGAGATCCCGGAACGGGTTTCGACCTGTGGTCTGGCAGCGCCGATGGGTGCGCCGGAAATCGTCACCTATGGCGGCAAGAAGCTCAGCACGAACTGGGCGAACCTGGCCCAACGGGCTCCCTGGTCGCTGCGCCCCGTGGTCTGGTGGCGCTACGGGCTGTTGGGCACTCATTCCACCCGGTTTAAAGAAGTCCTGGTTGAGAAGCTGCCCCTGATCACCGGTGCCGACCGGCAGGCTTTCGAGCGCGAAGACATCCTCAGCAGCATGTCGCAGGGCCTGGCGGAGGCGTTTGCGCAGGGTACGCGCGGCCAATCTTACGAGATCCGCCTGCTCTACCGCCCCTGGGGTTTCAGCTACGCGGATATCCGCCACCCGCGCCTGTTCATCTGGCAGGGCGAGCAGGACCAGGTCGTCGAGCCTTCCAGCGTGCATGCGATCGCCGATAGCCTCCCTAGGAGCCAGGCTACCTTCTACCCCGACGAGGGACACCTTTCGATCCTCACCAACCACGCCAAAGAGATCCTGGCGGTGATGGCGCAGTAGCCTGGCGCCACCCGCATCTCCACCTGCAGAGGCCATTCTCATGTCTGACATTCCTCCTAAGGGCCAGCCCACCTGGGACGAAAAAAATTCCCAGGACTTCCTGCGCTACGGGCGTTATTTCGTTCCCGATCGCGAGCACCAGATGCAGACCATTGCCAACCTGCTGACAGATACCGGGAGTTCTGGCGCCTTGTTCGATCTGGGCTGCGGTGAAGGTCTGCTGTCGGAAGCCATCCTCGAGAAGCACCCTGAGTGGATCGTTTACGGCCTGGATGTCTCGCCAGAGATGCGGCAGCATGCTGAATCACGCCTGTCGCGCTTTGGAAAGCGCTTCCATGCCCGCCATTTCGACCTGTACGCACCCTCCTGGCCGCGCTTGCAGGAGCCGCTGCTGGCAATCGTCTCGTCCCTCGCCATCCACCACTTGAGCGGGGATGGGAAGCAAGAGCTGGCTCGAGAGGTGATCGACCTGCTGGCTCCTGGCGGGGCCTTCATCGTCGCCGACTTGATCGAACCGGCGCACCCTTCCAGCTGGGAGCTTGCGGGGCGTGAGTGGGACAAGGCCGTACGCGAGCGCTCCCTACAGATGGATGAAAGCCTGGCGGGTTTTAACTTCTTCGACAGCCACCGCTGGAACTGCTTTCGTTATCGCGACCCGGATGAGCTGGATAAGCCCTCGCCGCTGTTCGACCAGCTCAAATGGCTGGAGGCAGCCGGTTTCTCCCCGGTGGATGTCTTCTGGATGCGCGCCGGGCATGCCATCTTCGGAGGGTGGAAACCAAGCCGCGCATGACCCGCTTTATCGATCTTTATGCCGCCATCCTGTTCGATATCTGCGGAACGTTGATGTTTGGCTACGACCGCTATGGGCCGGATGTGGATTAT
>CAZGIX010000176.1:0-8053 GCA_964525785.1 uncultured Anaerolineaceae bacterium | reverse complement strand
ACTCATCCGGTAGGCATTATCTCCAATATCTGGTCGCTCAAGCCGGTCTTCGAGCAGGAGCTGCTGCGCGCCGGCCTCGGTGAGCTGCTTCATCCCCGCATCTGGTCTCCCGACTGCGGCTGTATCAAGCCGGCAGAACGCATCTTCCGCTGCGCGCTGGCGTATTTCGACCTGCCGCCTGAGCGCATCCTGTACGTTGGGGACACATTCCTGCGTGATATCTATGGGGCCAAACGCCTGGGACTTTCAGCTGCCTGGATCAATCCCCAGGGGCTACCCGTCCCGGGCAATTACGGGGTGCAGCCCGATCTGGTGCTGGAGGATGCCAGCCAGCTATTAAATATATAGCGATTCACCGCAGAGAGGCAGAGTACACAGAGAGAAACGCCGATAAAAACAACTCTGTGAACTCCGTGATCTCCGTGGTGATCCCCAAAAAGACTCAGCGCTCTCTGCGTCTCTGCAGTGTATCCTGCCCATCCCTGTCTGTTTTAGGATCCGTCACTCATAGCGCAGGGCGGCGATCGGGTCCAGGCGTGTGGCGCGCAGCGCAGGGTAGATGCCCGAGATGATTCCCACGAAGAAGGAGAACAGCAGGGCGAACAACACCAGCCACAGGGGCGTGTGCACAAAGGCGGGGATAGTCGTATCCACTGCTCCCTGCTGCGCCAGATTAGAAGCGATATACTCGCGACCCACGAAGTTGATCGCCTGCCCCACCAGCCAACCCAGGCCCAACCCACCTATCCCGCCCAGCAGGCCGATTGCTCCCGCTTCAGCCAGGAAGATGAAAAGGACATCCCGGTTGCGCGCCCCCACTGCCTTCATCAAGCCAATCTCACGCGTGCGCTCGTAGGTCGCCATGACCATGGCATTGGCAATGCCGAAACCTGAGACTACCAACGCCACCCCTGCCAGCCCGCCCAGCACCACCTGGATGATCATGATCAGCATGTTGTTCTCCTGGATGGCGCTCTGCAAAGAAGAGACGTAGAAGCCCATCTGGCTGATCTGGCGCTCCACCTCGGCAGCGCTGCGCGGGTCGCTCACTTTGACCAGGGCTTCCATGTACCCGGCGCGGCCGTAATCGACCCGCCGCCCGCTGAACCAGGCATTCAGATCGGCAAGGTCCCGATCCGAGAGGTACAGGCGGTAATCTTGCCGGGAACCCGATTCCGCCAGCACACCAGTAATGCGCAGGCGAACCAGGCGCTCCACCAGCTGCCCATCGATGCCCTGGCGGCTTAAGCGCAGCTCCACGACCTGCCCTTGCAGGCTCGGGAGCTCTGCCGGCGGACGTCCGGTGCGTGGATCGACCAAGCTTTTTGTCAACGAGGCTCCCAGCACCGCCTGCCAGTTGCCCAGGCGACCC
Source organism: uncultured Anaerolineaceae bacterium (assembly GCA_964525785.1). Lineage (GTDB taxonomy): Bacteria > Chloroflexota > Anaerolineae > Anaerolineales > UBA4823 > JAQBDA01. Next base: position 6,681 of record CAZGIX010000176.1, on the reverse strand, counting down.
ACGCCGCTGGAGTAGTCATATCCCAGCTTTTCCAAAGAGCGGATGCCCATCACATTGGCATAGCCCTCGTACCGCTTCCAGTGCAGGGAGGCGTTGCCTTCCATATAAACAAGCGGTGTGACAACCACAACACCGGTCAGCTTGCTCATCTTATCCAGGGCTTTGTTGTCCAGGCGCACTTCATCTTGCCCAACGGGGGTACCACCAGGCCCATATATGCGGGCAGGCGAATAAATGGTCAACTCGGTGAGCTCGCCAAATGCAGCCATGCTCTCCGACTGGGCGCGCTGCAGTCCCACCCCCAGCGAGATAATCAGCACCACCACCGCCGTACCGATCAGCACCCCGCCGGAGGTCATCGCCACGCGCGCCTTCATGCGCAGAAGGTTGCGTCGCACCAGGTACAGCAGCTCGCCAGGTCTCATCGCGCCGGTCAGCTCCCCAGCCCGAACAACGCCCGCAAAAAGCCCCCGATGCGCCCGAGCAGACTACTATCCCCACCCGCCGTACCGCCGGGCAAGGGCGTAGGGGTGGCGACTTCCAGGACCTCGACCGCCAGCGTTTGCGTGATCACCTGCGCCTGGTTGAAGTCATCCAGGTAGTGGATCGACACCTGCACCGGCAGCGTCCCAGATTCTAGCGGGATGACTTCCGCATCCAGAGAAGCGGTGGTGCCGCCTTCCAAGGCGCCGACGAACATCGAGCCGCTCGTCACATCCAGCCCCTCGCCGCCTACCGCCATGGTGCTGACGTTGACCGCAGTGCGCCCGATGTTCACCAGCTCGACGGGCAGGATCAGTGGCTCGCCCACCCTCCCGGGCGCCACGCTCTGGTAGAAATTGACCTGGAGCTGCGGTCGCCGGTTGACCAGCAAGTTCAGCATCTGGCCTTCGCTGCGGCGCTCACCCGCCCCGTTCTCGTAAGCCAATGTCACCGGCAGGATGTACACACCAGCATCAGCGGCGCCATCAAGGATCAGACGCAGCTCCAGCCGGATGTCCTCGCCAGGTGCCAGCAGTGCGACCAGCTTCACGTTGCCCGCCCCCAGGATGGCAAAGGGGGACAGGCCTTCTCCGCTTTCGCCCCCCAGGGTTACCAGAAGCTGCCGCGCTTCACTCTCGCCGGCATTGGTGAGATCCATCTGCAGAATGAAGTCCTCGCCGGGCGAGAGCTCGCCGGGCACGGTGGAGTAGGCGCTCAACAGCACCAGCGGCTGGTCAGACAGGCTATCGCCGACATCCAGTCCCACGCTCTGCTGCGATTCATAAAGCCGGGCAGCGTAATCGGTGTACTCCAGGGTGAACTGCAGGCTTTGGTAGCCGGGAATGGCGCCAGCATTGAGCACCAGGGGCAGGCTGACTTCAACGGTCCCTTTACTGGCGATCAAGTCCACCACCATCAAGCTGCTGCCGCCGTGGGGGATCGCCAGATCAGGGGAAGCCAGCGCCAGGCGCACGTTAGTGGCCGTGACATCGCCCAGGTTATCCAGCTGCACCGTCAGGGTGAAGCTGCCGCCCGGGCGGACGGTAGGAGGGTCGGTGCTGGCCGCCTCGATGACCAGCTGCGGTCGCCCAAAGATCAACGCCTTGTGGGGTGTGGGTGTAACGGTGGCATCCGACTTGGGTGGTCGCACACGCAGCGCATCCGCCAGCTTGAAGCTGGTCCCGTCAGGCAGGATGACCTCCACGGTGTACATTTTCTGGGGGATGCCCGGCGGCACGACGGCGCGAATAGCGGTGGCATTCACCACCACGGCCTCCAGCAGACCGTAGCCCACCAACCGCACGGCTGTGCCTGTCACGAACCCACCTCCATAGATGCTGATCGCCCCGCCAGTGGCGGGCGTTATCCGGCTGGGCTCTACTTTGGATACGAAGAACTGGCGCGGCGCTTCCGTCTCCGTCGGCGAGGGCTGCGGCGTGGGCGTTAGCGGCGGTGGATAAGCCACAGCCGTAGGGGTAGGCGTTTCCGGTTCCTGCTGCACGGCAGCCTGGGATGTGCCCGGAGGAGCGAGGGCAAGCAGGATTGCCAACAGGCAGGTGAGCATCAGTAGCGTGGGAATGCGCATGGGTCACTCCTCGGGAGGCACAATCTGCCCATCTCTCAGGTGTATGCTGCGCTGGGCCTGCGCGATGATCTGGGCATCGTGAGAAACGACGATCAGGGTGCGCCCTTGTCGGTTGAGCTGCTTGAGAATCTCCATCACGTCCGCCCCGGAGCGGGTATCCAGGTTGCCGGTGGGCTCGTCTGCCAGCACGATCGCCGGGTCATTTACCAGCGAGCGAGCGATTGCTACCCGCTGCTGCTGCCCCCCAGATAGCTCGGAAGGGCGGTGCTTCATCCGGTCGCTCAGACCGACGATCTCGAGTGCCTGACTGGCGCGCTGGCGGCGCTGTGCGTGCGAAACCCCAGAGAAGAGCATGGGAAACTCGACGTTCTCCAGGGCAGTCATGGACGGCACCAGGTTGAACATCTGGAAGATAAATCCCACCATGCGCTGGCGGAAAGCTGCCAGACCGTCTTCATCTAAGCCGGCAAGGTCCTGCCCATCCACCCAGATAGACCCCTGCGAAGGGTGGTCCAATCCACCCAGCAAATACAGCAGAGTGGATTTCCCCGACCCAGAGGCTCCTGCCACGCCCAGGAATTCTCCGCGCCCCACCTGCAGGCTGACCCCATCCAGAGCGCGCACCGTTTCGCTGCCGATCTGGAAATAGCGCTTCAAATCGAGGATGTGGACGAAAGGCGGCGGGACCATGGTTGCCGGGCTGCGACAGCCCGTCTTACGGCGAGATGCTGCCGGCGAAAGCGCCCGAAGCCAGTGAGGGCAACAGACTGGCAGCGCTGATCACCAACCAGACGACAAGCATGACGGCGACAGCCTTGCGAGTTGAAATGCGGGCGGTGACGGACACGGCGATCACCGTCAGGATCAGTGCCCACACCATGAAGATATCCACCTGACCCAGGAAACCCCGCAACAACAGCTCACCAATAGTGGGAGGCGCAATTGCCATCCCTTCGTCTGACGCGGCTGAGCCAATCCATCCGGAGAAACCCGGGTTGGCAATCGTCTCCTGGGTGACTGCGATGAAGACCGCTTGCAGCAAACGTCGCAACGCAAACGGCAGCCAGCACCAGACCACCGCCCGGAACATCTGCCGGAAGCTGCCGCTGCCCCCGAGCATGGTGCCCCCCAGGTGCAGCCCGCCTGCCCAGACCAGCCAGCTCAGCCAAAGACCAGCCAGCCCGCCGGCTATGGGCATGACCATGGTGAAGAGCGGATTGGAGGCTCCTTGGACTGCCTGCTCCTTCATCTCGGGGGTTAATTCCCCGGCGCCAGGGCGGTTCTCCAGGCTGGCGCGTACGGCTTCCTGAGCCTGGCGCGCAGAGATGGGTGCAGTCACAAGCGCCAAACCCACGACGGCAAGCATGGACAAAATTGCCATGAGCAACCAGGAACGACCAGTCTGCTGGCGCAGGACCTCCAGGCTGGCACGCGGCTTCCAGAGCATCCCCCACAGGAAGGCTAAGAAATTGCGCCGGGCAGGCGCCACCATCGGCTCTGCTGCGACCATGTCAACTCCGTGTTCTTCAGCCAGGTCCCCCCAGCCAATAGGTAATCAATCTATATATCGCCTATCGACATAATATCAGAAAAATTCCCACTTGTCAACAAATTGCTACAGGAGATAATAATCGGTCAGGAGCTGGCAGCATTCCGCCAGCTCCTGAACCATATGCAATCAACGGTTCACTGCAGAGACACAGAGAACATAGAGTTGTTTATAAGCTTATTCACTCAGAGTTCTCTGTGAACTCTGCGTCTCTGCGTTAATCTTTCCCTCACTACGACCGCCAGTAAGCGCTCCCATCGCTCTCCCGCTGCAGCAGGCGGTATTCCACCAGCCCGCGCCGCAGGCTGGCAGTATCGTTGTGGAATCGCGCCAGGATCTCATTGACCTGCTTCTCGGTATAGCGTAGATTCGGATCGAAGTCCTCGAGCACATAATTCAGGATGGTCTGGAACTTCTTCTCCTGGGCCGGCAGGTTTTTGATGCGCCCATCTTTATCAACGAACGCCGCCAAAACCTTTCGATCGTAGGCATCCACGTCCACATCGGCAGACAGGCGCGGCAGCTCATCCACCGCCAGCAGGCGCTGAGCCATCGACTGCAGCTCTTCGGTCTGGAGCGAGTAGATGAAATAGTGCCCGTCCGTGCGGGCCGAGACCAGGTTAGCCTCGCCCAGCCGCGCCAGATGGTGGGAAGTGGTCGATTCGCTCAGCCCCAAAACGGCTGCCAGGCGCTCGACGGTACAAGGCTCACGAGCCAGCAGGCCAACAATTTTCAGACGGTTGGCGTCTGCCAGGGCTTTGAAGAAAGCCAGCAGCTCCTGATTCAGCTCCTGTGTATCCATTTCTACCTCCGTGATTACATTTCGATATCTATCTAATTAATTCTATAACATTCGAATTATTTTGTCAAGGATAAAACAGCTCTTTGCGGGTGAAATAAAAACCATCACCGCGGAGAAACGGAGAGAACGGAGTTAAGAGATTGGACCACAGAGCACACAGAGACCGCAGAGATAGAAAATTAAAAAGAAGGAATTACCGCAAAACCTTCGTAACCCTTCGTATGAGCTTCGTGCCCTTCGTGGTTCAATCTCTTTCTTGGCGCTCTTAGCGTCTTTGCGGTTTTCTCTTTCCCTGGGATGAGTCGGAAAGAGATCACCTCGGAGAAATGGAGAGAACGGAGATATATCCATACTTGCGCCCGGTAAATATTTGTCTATAATGATATTAATAGTCGCCTTCAAGGTGGAGGGACCAGCAGGAGGTTACAAGTGCTACTCAATATCCGCCAGTTTTTACCGGTGAGCTGCCCATGAGCGGCTACATCGTGCTGGAAGGCGGCGCTGAATTCGGCGGCAGGATGGCTCAGCCCGACCGGCGTGCACTGGAGCTGGCGGGAGGCATCCAGGCCCAGGTGCGCATCATCCCCGCCGCGGCCGCGCCAGATAACAACCACCAGCGTGCCGGCACGAACGGCGTGCGCTGGTTCCGCAGCCTGGGCGCGCTGGACGTGCAGGCGCTGCCCCTGGTCGACCGGGCATCCGCTGACCTGGTGGAGATCGCTGCCGCTCTGCAGAGCGCCCGGCTGATCTACCTGCTGGGCGGCTTTCCGCAGCACCTGGCTGAATCGCTGGCTGGCTCACTCGCCTGGGATGCCATACTGTCCGCCTACCGGCATGGCGCGGTGATCGCCGGCAGCAGCGCCGGGGCGATGGTCTTGTGCCAGTATTATTACGATCCTTATGCCGGGGTGCTGTTGGATGGGCTGAACCTGCTCCCGGATGCTTGCGTGCTGCCGCACCACAACACCGTGGGTAATCGCTGGGCAGGCAAGCTGCGCGGCGAGCTGCCGGGCACGATCCTGATCGGCATCGATGAGCAGACGGGGATAATCGGCGGGGAAAACGCCTCCTCCTGGACAGTTTCTGGCGCCGGGGCGGTCACACTCTACAGGGCTGGCGCTGTGGAGGTCTATCCATCAGGAAGCTCTTTATTGCTATAATTGATCCATTCTCCAATCCCTAAACACTGCTCTCGATTTTCTATTCTCTACTCTCTTCCCCCCATGTATACCGAAGATTTCATCCTACGCATGATCAACCAAGCCATGGCGGTGCTGTTGCAGGTGCTGGGATTCAAACGAGCCGGGCAGCGCCAGGAAGCCCTGCAGGCGATCGACCAGGCGCTCGAAATGCTGCTCGGCCTGCGCGCCTCCCTCCTGCGCCAGCTCGACGAGGCAAAAATCCTGCAGATGCTGACCGCCCAGGGTGAGCTGGATATCGATCGCCTTGCGCTGCTGGCGGATATCTATTATGAAGAGGGCGAGATACAGGCTGCTGAAGGCAAGGCCGACGAGAGCCGCCAGGCGCACAACCGGGCGCTGCGTTTTTACCTGGAAGCAGCCCTGGATCCACGCAGCGGCGGTTTGCCGGGCATGGCACCCGATAAGCTGGCCCGCATGGCTGCCCTGGCAAGCCAGATAGAGGCAGCTCGCCTGCCCCTGGAGACTCGCCTGGCGCTGCTCGACTTTTACGAGCGCCTGGTGGATCTGCCCGAAGCGAGGCTGGCAGAAGCTGGCATCACGGCTGCGCAGGTGAAGCAGGAGTATGCCTCCTTGCTCAGGCTGCCCGATATGAAGTAATACCCTGTCCGCACAGATGGGCAGTAGTTATTTTTGTGGTGTGTGCGGCGGCTGCGCCGCCGCACACACCACAAAGAAAAACAATTTTCGGATATATACTAATTATCAACCATCGAATGAGGAGCCTTCGCCATGAACACTGCCCTGCTGATCATCGATATACAAAACGATTACTTCCCCGGCGGGAAGAACGAGCTGGTTAACCCGCTGGCGGCTGCGGAGCGCGCCAGGTTTCTGCTGGAAGCCTTCCGAGAGGCGGACCTGCCGCGGGTCTACATCCAGCATATTGCTACCCGTCCGGGGGCTCAAACCTTCTTATCCGGAACACCAGGCGCTGAGATCCACACCACCGTCCAGCCTCGCGAGGATGAGACCATCATCCAGAAGCACTTCCCGAACAGCTTCCGAGACACAAACCTGCTGGAACACCTGCGCCAGAACAAGGTCTCCCGCCTGGTGGTAG
>CAZGIX010000175.1:0-10234 GCA_964525785.1 uncultured Anaerolineaceae bacterium | reverse complement strand
TCCACGCAAATGGAGCAGCCCAGGGCATGCGTATCATATTTGACCTTGCCATCAGTATCAACGGCGGAGACGTAGCACGAGTAATTCGAAGTATGACCCATCGCCCCGCAGCCGCAGTAGCACGGGATTTGCGTCATCACGTCCGGGTTGGCAATATTAAATTTATAGGCTTCTTGCACTGCTACGGGTGCGCTCTTTACCTCAGCCGGCATGTCCTCCAACGAGGCCATCGCCAGATCGTGGTTATCCTCTGAAGTTTTTGCACCACAGGCGGTTAGCAATCCAGAAAAAGCTACCAGTAAAATCAGCAACGGGTTTAACAGGCGGCGAGTAGTATTCGTCAAAAGAAGAAACTCCAACGATATATAATTCTCTGTGATTATATGAGGAACAACCCGTGACTTATAGCGCAATCTGACGCGTTCACATATAGGCAGAATTGCCTATAGTGCGTACCCATCGTCAGCTTCACGTTGGAGGTATGACACCCGCGCCAGGTAGCCGAAGAGCTGGACAAAGCCGGGATCTACGTGTGGGATGGGACCTACTATCCCCTAGCGTCACCGAACCCCTTGGATTAGAGGAGAGCTACAGCATGGTACGCGTCGGACCGGTGCACTACAACACGGTGGAGGAGATCAAGAGGTTTGGGGAGGCGCTGCGCAGGATTGCAGCGGTAGGCATCTAACCCAAAGATAAGCTGCAAAGTTACTGAGTTTACCGAACACCGTCAGATTCATCTTCTTGTTAACGACTTAGCTCTTGCTGTGTATGGCATCAATCACTCTCCAGAGGGGCTCATAAGTCATCTCGCGTACATCAATCCCGTAGAGCAAAGCTATCTTTCGATAGGCCTGCTCTACTTCCTCGTCACCAAAGAAGTCCCCAAGTGTTGTCTCATCTGACAAGAAGACAGGTCGGACGCGGGCGATTTGCTCGACGAAGTAATAGGCAAACTCCCCGTGCCGGTCTATTTGGTCGCTCGAGGCGAACCAAATTTTCGGACGGCTCCCCGGACGGGGCAGAGATCCATTTGCCCTTGCCAACTCAAGGTTCTTCCGCAGATCTGCCAGGGCCGCAGTAGGGTTATCCCCCTGTCCAACAAGCCAAGAATTGATGATCTGCGCACAGTACGGAGGTAAAGCCGCCGAATCGCTGGAAGGAGTTTGCGAGACTACACGGACCGGGTAATCCTCAAGCTGCCAGTCGGTCTTCGAGAACGACATCAGGTACTTGTATGCCGCACGCAACCAATCCACTCGTGTTCCTCTGCTACTCGATATTATCTCGTTTGGCGATGTTGTGCCGTGCGCACAATAGCTGGATATTGTCCGCAGACAGAGAGGTCCTACATCTCGAGTAGGGGATGATATGATCGAAGTGGAGCTCATCAGCGGCACCGCACATGACACACTTGCCTCCGTCGCGCTTCCACACTTCGAGCTTCACCTGGGTAGGTATGAGCCTTCGCCGCTGAGTGTGTTCATGAAGGACCCGCCCGGCACCATCTTCCGGTTCATCTTCAATAGCAACTAGCTTGAATTTAAAGACATTCCTCTTGCCATCGTACTCGATCCACGAGTCAACGAGCTCAAACAGCCCGTTGTCCGCCCAGATGCCAGGCCGGATTTTCTCATACACTCTTACGAGCTCAGGTAAGCGCTTCCCTAGCTTAGCCTTCTGAGCAGCATCGTGGAACTTGCCATTTTGAGTGAGTGTGCCGTTGGAAGTGCGCTCAGGCTGATCTATTGCTTTAGGATCAATAGCCGAGTTTGCCTTTGGAGTGTCGTGTCCTTCGTAGATGAGGGTCGTATCATCGTCCAAGAAAGAGTCGCGGTACGGAGCATTCGGACGAACTGACATGAGGATTACGGAATAATGACCTCCAAGCCGGAAGTTCATGCCGGCTTGGAGATTGACACCCTCACGAGAACACATCTGAAGATAGGAGATGATCCGAGGTTCCATACGGCGATTATAAAGGAGGACCGCCTAAAAACCTTTACTCTACTGTAATCTCCACCAGACCCGTCTCTAGATCGTACCAGGCACCCACCACCTTCAGCACCCCGCTATCGACAGCCGCCGATAATACAGGCGAACGCTTAAGGCGCTCCACCAGCAGCGCAACTTGCGCATGCCCTGCCTGATCCCACACATCGCCCCCCAGGCGCTTTCCCTGTTCCACCGCTGGGACTAACGCATCAACCAGATATTCGATATCTGCTTCTGCTTCGATGTGCCCATCCAGCACCTCGATTGCGGCCTTCACCGCCCCACAATGCTCGTGACCCAGCACTACCAGCAGGGGAATACCCAGCTCCTCCACCCCGAATTCCAAACTCCCCAAAACCGCCTGATCCAGCACTTCCCCAGCCGTACGGATTACGAATAAATCCCCCAGTCCCTGGTCAAAGATCAGCTCCGGCGGCACGCGTGAATCCACACAACCAAAAATGATCGCAAATGGCTTTTGTCCCTGCGCCACCTCCATCCGGCGGCGGGGTGATTCGTCCAGGGCAGGCCGGTTGGCTACGTAGCGTCGATTGCCCTCGAGTAAGCGCTGCAAGGCTTGTTCTGACATAGGTAAACGCTCCCTTTCTATTGTTGATATGGCATCCGGTCAACAGCTCCCCTGCGAGCCTATATCGACTGGCGTTTCACTGCGGACGGTGATAACAGACGAGGCAGCGTGAACTGACCGGCCTCGAGACAAATGGCCTATCGTATCCAACCAACGAGAAACGGCAAAGGATCATCCCAAGCACGATAATATCGTACCATATCACGGCAAATGAGATAAATAGAGAACAAGCCCCAAAGCACTATCCAGTTACATAGCGCTGGTGATGGCGTTAATCATCGCTACAAATAACACGGCAAGAACAACAAAAGCTATACCGGTAGTGATGAAGGCGATCCCCAATCCTTTTATTTTGTAACTTATTACGAAGATAATAACCAACACAACGAGGGCGAGAACGGCAAACAGGAATGTGAAAGGCATGATTTATTCTCCTCTGGCAGAGCAAGATGGATAATAATAGGCGCGCGTGCCTATCAAAAGGTTGCAGAAGGTATCAGCTGTATATCGATCTACACCAACTTTTTTGTCTTCCACCCAGCAGAGTCGATCAAACGCTATAGTTTAACTGAGCCTTTTAAGTACACGGCAGATTGCCAGGCTCACCCATAATTGCCTCTCCCGCAGCCTGGCAATGTTCCCGCGCCTGCCCTCAACGTAGGATACGTTCCAAAGGCCATCTGCCTCCTGATGGTCAACGAGCCAGCTAAGCGCCGCTTCTATCTGCTCGTCCCGGGAGGGATCTATGCGTGAAATAGAATCGAGCGCGGCTACCAGATTGTTCCACCAAAAGGGATATTCGAAGCGCACCCAATAGCTTGCCGCCTGGTAAGACGTGTAGCAATCCGGCTGGAAAAACCTGGATTTAAGCAAACAAGCAGCTACGCTGGCGGCTTCAGAGCTTCGATAGGTTGGGTGCAGGACTGCCCTCCGCTAATGATGACACGCATGCTGACCGCCAGGGGGTACCCTCGGCTGGAGCGCCTTGCAGGCCAGTACACATTCTACTCTACTGTATCATCCCAGATTTTGCATACTGTTCTCCAACACCATCAGGCAATGACTCAGGGAAAGCCAGCTGCTCACCGCCCAATTAACGGATTTTCCAGCCCACAATCGAAATCCTGGTCAACAACTGGGTAATACACCTTGCCGGAGACTTTGGCAGTTGTCCCGAACTCCAATAAAGAGCCATCCGCAAGATGGATCTTGAGATCCGTATCTCTGTATTCGACAGGCACCATCTCTGCCTGATTGGCTTCGGAGCCAAAACTGGTTTGCACTCCGATGGGTGTCCCGGCAAAGCTATCGTTCTCGTACAAGCGCAGTACCACGCTTTGATCTCCAGTGAACGAATCCGGCAGGCGCAGATAGCCTTGCACCGCCACTCGCTTGCCTTCATTCGCCTGATCACAAACACTGGCGAAATCGACTGTTTCAGCAACGGTTGGGGTTTCTTGAGCGCAAGCGCTCAGGATAACGGCGAACAGGATGAAGGCAATTCGGGACAACAGCTTCATAGCATTTCTCCTCAATACATATTCGATATGACTTCGACAATGTACGTCCATATTTGGATAATTCTGGTCATTTTAACAGAGATTAAATCTGAAGTCAATTAAACGTACTGATCGATGAAACTTCTTGACAAAGCACCGCCTCTGCTCCTGCCTCACCATAGTTGACCGTTTGATCCGGAGGCGGAGGAAGTGGAGCGAGAAGCCCGTGCTGGGAAGATAACACGGGCTTCCTTTACAGGACAGCTGGATTCAGCCTCCTGGTTCCACGGATGGACGGCTCAGGCTTCCCGGGTCAGAGCCTCCGTCAGGGCTTTTTGACAAATGGAAGTACAGGTTGAATCCCAGGTCCGGGGGTGGATCGGGATCTGGATCGGGATCGGGAGGCGGATCGCCGCCGCCGGTACCGATCTTGGACACAAATCCATGGCGACCGAGGTTTGGCGCCTCGGCCTGGACGCTCCCTGAAGTGGTTGGGAAATCATGCGACAGCGTGTTGCCCACCACAAACGCGTCCCCATCTTGGACAGAAGGCACTGTTTATTGTGGTATACTCCTGTGATCGTTTCCGAAAACGGACAGGATTAGTCTAAAACGGATGCGGTAGGGCTGGGGTTCGCCTTGGCTCAATTTGATGCCAAAAGGACCTATTTTGAACTTTACTTCGTTTGCTTTTCACCCCCAGATTACTGCTGGGATTTCGGCTGTTGGATATTCCACCCCCACTCCCATACAAATCCGCACCATTCCTGCCATTTTAGAGGGACGAGATGTGTTGGGTCTCGCCCAAACCGGAACCGGGAAGACAGCTGCATTTGTCTTGCCGATCCTCCAACGTCTCCTGAGGGGGCCTCGCAGCAAGTTGCGCGTCCTTATCCTTTCCCCCACGCGGGAGCTGACCATCCAGACCCACACCAACATCGAAGCGCTGGGACGCCAAACCGGTCTGCGCAGCCTGACGATCTATGGGGGTGTCAGCGCCCAGCCACAGATCAAAGCTATACAGGCTGGAGCAGAGATCGCTGTAGCCTGCCCAGGGCGTTTACTGGATCTGATGGGACAGAAGTATGTCAATTTGAGATCGATTGAAATCCTGGTGCTGGATGAAGCTGATCGGATGTTCGATATGGGTTTTTTACCAGATATCCGGCGTATACTTGCTGCTCTCCCCAGGCCGCGACAGACATTACTGTTCTCAGCCACCATGCCGGTAGAGATCCGCTCGCTGGCAGATGAGCTCCTGCGCCATCCAGTGACGGTTGAGCTGGGAGCTTCACGCCCGGTTGAAACGGTCGGACATGCAGTCTATGCAGTGGAGCAGACCCGGAAAGCCGAGCTGCTGCTGGCATTGCTGCGCGAGGCGGGGAAGGGTCAGGTGCTGGTCTTTACCCGTACGAAACACCGCGCCAAAAAACTGGCCGATCAGCTGATCAAAGCCGGATTACCCGCCACATCACTGCAGGGCAATTTATCCCAAAAGCGGCGGCAGGAGGCGATGGACAACTTTCGAAGCGGCAGGGCCAGGATATTGGTCGCTACAGATATCGCCGCCCGGGGGCTCGATGTCTCCCAGATCACTCATGTGATCAATTATGATATGCCAGATACAGCCGATGCCTACACACACCGGATCGGTCGCACGGGCCGCATGGCCAGGCTGGGTACAGCCCTTTCACTTGTCACTCAAGATGACCTGTCAATGGTTCGTACGATTGAGCGATTGTTGGGGCGTTCGCTGGAGAAGCGCAAGCTGACAGGCTTCGAAGCTAGGTAGCCAATCGAAAAGGTTGTCAACCCGCCAAGCTGGTCAGAAGCCAGCTTGGGCGAGTCGTATTCTGCATTTACAAAGCAAGGTCGTTCAACTGCTCAACTATTGAGACTGGGTACCTAATATCTGCTTCACCTCTTGCTCGGCTTGAGCAAGAGGAACCGACAGAACAAGCTTCCATTCGCTGAGCAGGAAGTATTGGGCGCGTTCCAGAATGGAGACATCGTTATCATTCAGTTTCTTTTCCGAGCGATACGATGACAGGTCGCGCACCACGCGGCAGATTGATTCGAGCTTTCCATCTTTCATTTTTTCAAGCAGCTGAGTCTTGCGCTCAAAACGGTCGGCCGGCAACGGCTCACTTGGGCCACGTAAAATGGCGCGCAGATGGTCAAATTCAACCTTCGGGGTTGGCAGGCGCAAACTACTCTTCTCGACTGGGACCCAGAGGGTGAGATCACGAATTCGCACTACATAGCAACGCGTACTCTTGCCGGATATCACCTTCTCGTCAAGCTGAATCACTTCACCTAAACCGTACTGCCAGTGAATAACTTGATCGCCTACTTGATATTCCATGGAAGGCCTCATCTCTATCTGTCGATCTGAAAATCGAAAAAACCACCGGCGGGGATGCCGGTGGGACCTACAATCCAGCAACCGGCCTAATATCCGCGGCGGCCGTATCCTTCTCTGCGCGGGCGTTCTTCACGCGGCCGGGCAAGATTAATCTTGAGAGCACGGTCATCGAGGATCGTACCATTAAACATGCTGATAGCCTTCTCAGCCTCAGCCTGGCTGCCCATGGTCACAAAGGCAAAACCTTTCGATCTTCCAGTATCCCGGTCGGTAATAAGCTCTACCGTTGCAACTGTCCCCGCCTGAGATAATAACGCCCGTATCCCTTCGCTTGTGGTTGCGTAGGATAAATTTCCAACATATAGTTTTGTTTCCATCGTTCGGCTCTTTTCTTTTTCCTTAGCAGATGTGCGGTTAAGAATTTGCCGCCATTCTTATAACAAGAACGGCGACAAACCAGGTTCGCAAGACTATTATAAGCTATAGTATTGTATCACAGGTGGACTGCCAAAGCCATATCTCGAGGAATTTGACACGATTAGGACAATCACTGCTATGTGATTGCGCTAATCCCGAGGGGAAAAATGGGGTATGGCCTACGACAGGATCCTTATGGAGTACTGCATTGCACTATAATATTATTCTGACGTTTTTATGACCTGGTTTACCTCGGAGGTCCTGAATGGCAGCAGGTGAACTTCTTGTTGTGGTTGGCGCTCATGTTGCGGTCGAGCTGATCAGCAAAGATGGTATCGATGATCTGGAGCTCGAGATTGTCCCAGATCAGCGGGCGGATTTTGCTCACGGATTCCTGGGCGAAGGGACGCCGTTAGCCAGGGCGATACTGGGCAAAACAGCGGGCGAAGTTGTGCCTTACCAGGTTGGCGATATTCAGGCGGTCCGCATTATTCGCGTTGCACCGGGGGAGGAAATGCCAGACAACGAGGTGCAATCCCGGCGTCAAGAGGCCATGCGTAAAGCTGTCGAACAAGCCGAACGCACCAATGCCATGATCTTTGCCTCATCATACAGCGGTAAATGGGGCGACTACGATCCCGGAGGAGTGGATTTGTGGGAGAAGGCAGGCGAGGAGGACCCCGACAAAAGTAAACAGTAGCCAACGAAATGCTGGCTCACGAGCCAGGCCGCTGGAGAAGCGAGGGGGTTTATTGCGGGTTTACCAGCCAGAAATCTTTTATTCGACCACCACAGCGATCTCAAACGTCTTCTCAGGCGGGACGTTTTCTTCCCAGGAGCGATCGTAGATTAACTGGAGCACCTGCTCTCCGGTCGTCCTGGCCCTAAAATGCAGGGTCACCTTCTCCGGTGCACCGAGCAGATCACTGGACGATGCATACGCCGCCTCACCGACCTGTTCGAGCACCGGATTATCGGCAGGCATCACCTCCCAGCTGTAGCCGGTTGACGGGTTGCCCTCCAACTCGACTGTTAACAAGTCGTCCACCTTGAGCCTCACGGTTCCTCCGGAGTCTTGCTCTGAGACGACCCGCGCGGGCTCCTGGACCTTTACGGATGCCACGATCTGATCTACCACAGCCTCCAGCTCTGCGGATAGAGCGGTTGGGTCGGTCGGCAAACCAGTGTAATCCAGGTATATTGTAAATGCCAGCTCACCGCGCTGGATCTCACCACCCCCATAAAGCACCGTCAGGTCTTTACCTTCGAGCACCAGCACATTTCGCACAATCGGCTCACCCAGAAATACGACCGCCCCTTTGGGGACGATCTCCCCTGAGCCCACGCCGGTGCGGGTAAGCTGCATGTCATCTCCGGCGCTTTTATAGGCGATCTGCATGCGCACCAGCGGGTTCGAATCCGGCACCAGGTGGATGGCATGGCCGCTCAACGTGTGTTCCGCATCCTGGATCTCCTGCAAGCTCCAATCCGGTGGATAGAGCAACGAAAAGCCATAGAGCGGGTGGATGTATTCGCGCCACCCCCCCATTACTGCCGGCAGGTACACAACCGGTTCGGCTTCCTGGGTGCTGGTTGGCTCAGAGGTTGCCTGGGTGATGGACACTTGTGTGTGCACAGCGGTTTCAGATGGTAACGAAGGCATGTCGGTTGCACCAGCCTTTGGTTCAGCTAGCGAAATCTCGGGGGTGCCCGAGCATGCTCCAAGCCACACCAACACCGCGCAAATAGCAAAAGAACCAAACAAACGCAGCCTGGGGTTCATAATGAGATCCCTCCCAATCATCTCGGTCTCGCTATTAAATTATCGGTCTAAATGGATTGGGTGTCATCCCCAATACTGGCGATACGGGCTCATCCTTTTGTATGACCTGCCGCGACGCGAAATTGCCCCATGTACATGGGGCAAGGATCTCGTTTAACTTGGTGGGATCAGGATTTATGCAGTTTGTGGGACTCGGGCACGCCCGAAGCACGCTAAACTGCGCAAACTCTTATTATTGATCGTCCGCCGAGTTACCAATCGCCTCGGCTGCGCCGGCCTTCGTTGCGGCCCCGCCGATCCTGGCCTGGTCCACGCCGCTCGCCGCGATCTTCACGCGGGCGCGCCGGATTGACCACCATGCTGCGCGTTTTGAACTCTTTCCCATTCAGTTCCTGAATTGCATTCTGCGCTTCTGCGTCGTTCGGCATCTCGACGAAACCGAAGCCGCGAGGCCTGCCGGTCATTTTATCCTTGATGAGCGCTACCGAAGCGACCTGCCCGTACGCACCAAATAGTTCCCGGATTTCATCCTCACTTGCGTCGAATGGCAAATTCCCTACATAGATATTCATTTTCCAAACCTTTTCTGTATGCTCCCAGTCTATCGATAAGGCGCTGAGTGATCTTGCAGGCAGACATCATCAATTCGCGCGGATCTCAGAATGGGTGGATTAGAGTCTGGTGAATTATAACACCGAGGAACCCCTCCCCGAGGCAGTGGTTTTGCCCGGCGTGCAACTTATTCGGTAATGCGAAAAGTCGCAGCGATGGGCTCAAAAATGCTGGTTTCAGACTCCAGATCGAACTCAGGGGGAGGGACTTCATAATTGTCGACATTTGTGGAATGCAGGATAAAAGTAAGGCTGACGCAAATATCTTCCCGAGAGGTCGAATATGCCGTCCAGGCATAGAAATTGCCTGCGGCGCCCTCTCCACCGCTGGCGCGGTTGAACTCTATCCCGTTGACTATCACCGCTTCCCTGTGGATAGCTTCGGGCGCGTAGCCCATGGCAAATGGGCTGGAGCATTCCTGGCCCTCTGTAATCGTGTAGGCATCGATTTCCAGATACTTCTCCTGCAGGTTCGTGTCAGGTGTAAACGGCAGGTCAATACGAGCATGATCGGGCGGCATGTCCTCAAGCGTACTCTGCGGTGGATACTTCAGCTCGAATCCAAATGACTGGTTGCTGTATGTCAGCCAGTCTTCCGGCGCGGATGAAATCTCAGGTACCGGCGTCGAGGATGGTTCGGGGGTTGGCGAAGGTGCAATTTCGGTGTAGGTGGGAGAGAAGGATGGCGCATGCGTTGGGACGAGGGTTGGCGTCATAGCGACTGTGGGCAGGCTGCTTTTGGCTGCCGGGGTACCCGTCGCAGACGCAGGCGCTGTCTCGCGTGAGGGCAGGTTACAGGCTGCCAGTCCGAAAGCCAGTAAGGCGATCATAACCAGGGATATAAAGAACCGCATAGAACCTCCTCGTAAAACTGGTGCAGAGCGGAAGGCATAAAGCCCTCCACCCTGATTATAGCGGATATATCTGCGGTCAAATGATGTTGATTCATCTCAACCATTTCAACGGCCTCACCAA
>CAZGIX010000174.1:0-10338 GCA_964525785.1 uncultured Anaerolineaceae bacterium | reverse complement strand
TCCCACGGCGAGCTCGCCTGGGTCAACCCCCATTTTGGCTCATTTGGAGGGCTTTACCTCAGCTACTGCTTCGATGGCCCGGCGTGAGTAAAGTATGAGAGAGTTTGGTGCTCTTTGGACGGCTTAGCCGCCCAAAAGAGCACCAAATTTCCTCTCTTACCTACCGGCATTATCTAATCTTATACACGCGGACGTATTCCAGGTCGCCGATGCGGGCGACGTAATCGGGCTCCAGCCCGGCGAAGTACTCCAGGACCTGGGGGTTGGGGAGCAGCCGCTGCCACTGGTTCAGGTACAGCACCGCATAATCGGCTTTCTTGACATCCTCCAGGGTTTGATCGACGTCCATGGAGATCGTCTGTCCGTTGAAGATGAAGGAGAACGGCCCATCCCCGAACCATGCCACCGCAACAAGCTGCTCGGAATCGGGCTGGCGGTTTAGATATCCAGCCGCCTGATCCAGGCCCTCACCCCAGCCGACCATCATCACTTCCAGAGCCTTCTGGCTGCCTCCCAGCATGGGATTGTAGTAGTCGAAATAATACGGGGAAGTGCTCACGGCACCGCTGAGCTGGATGGCGATGATCAGCGTATAGGCTGCTGCCGCCCCCCAACGCAGGATGCCGCTCCGCAGGCGTCCCTCCAGCCGGACCTGGACAGCCTGGATGGCAATGATCCATCCCAGGGCTGCCACCATATCGAGGACGACATGAGATGGCAGGAGGTAGCGATCGAATTTCTTGTCGCCGAAGCTCATGAACACCCCGAACAGCACGGCAAACGATCCCAGCACCAGGATGGCGCGCATTCGGTCGCCGGTCAAACCCAGCCGGCGTGGGAACAGGAGCACCGCCAGGCCCAGCCCCAGCCCGATCAGCACCGGAGGTGACGCCCGCCAGACGTACGAGATGGGGTAGAAATACCAAGCCGAATCGCCCGCCGGGAACACCTGCCCGTTGAAGAACGTGGGGCTCTCGTGGCCCTCGATGGCATACAGCCTGGCCTGGGAGAAGACCTTCCCCAGGCTGCCGAGGGGATCGATCCACATCGCCGGCCAGAGCAGAGTGAAGACCGCTGCACCGATGGCAAACCACAATACTACCGGCGCCAGCGCTTGCCACAGGCCTCGAAGCCAGGTGGAATTTTGGGCAGGTGCGCCTCCTTTGGATCCCTCTTGACTCCGGTTCGCCAGGTAATCGACCAGCGCAACCAGCCCAAGGAACGGTGCCAGGAAGAAAGCCGGGCTTTTCGTCAGCCAGCTCAATCCGGCTGCCACCCCAGACAGCAGCAGGCAGCCGCGCTGCCTGCCCTTATAGAAATAACCGATGGCTGACAGCAGCGAGAGCAGCACCAGGCCGCTCATCAGACCGTCCACGTGCAGCAAGCGCGTCAGGGCAATAAAAAAGGGATCGAAGGCGATCAGGGTACCGCCGATTATTGCCGGCAGTGCCCCCAGGGCGCTCCAGGCTGCCAGGAAGGTCAGGCCGAAGACCAGTGTGTTCACCAGCACCATGACCGTGCGCCCGGCTTCCAGCAGGCGCAGAGGCGAAATCTCCCGGTTGCGCAAAAAGATGACCAGCTTCTCCGGTCGCTCGATCTGCCCTGGACGGACGTCCACATAGTGCGGATAGCGGCGCAAGAATCCAAGCATACCCGCCATGGTGGTGGTCACACCGGGCTGCTCGTGCTGGTAGGTATCTTTATAGCTGCGCTGGGAGAGCGCCATATAAAAATTAGCCGAGCGCATCAGCCACTTGGGCTCGTCCGGGGTGACGTACCGGTCGAGCTCCACCAGGCGCGGCAGGCTGAATGCCAGCAGCATCCCTGCCAGGAGCAAAGCCTTTAGAAGATAACGGCTCATATCTGTGCGGCTTTCATCAGTCGACTGAGCGATCAGTATCCCTGGCTCTTGATCTCATCCACGCCGCCGGGCGGCATCGAGTAGATCTCCACCACCACCTTGTGTTTGACTATGTAAGTGCTCACCGGTGGGTAGTTCTTCGTCCAGTAGCGGATTTTGTCGTCCGCCAGCCTTTCCCGGAAGCTCTGTGGATAGTAGATATGGATGTAATACCCGGCGCGGTTGATATCGAACAGGTAGGGCACCCAGTAGCTTGAGATAGACTTATTCTCATTAGTAGCATAGTAATCACCACCGCCCTGTGTAACGTACTCGCTGACCTCCTCCCACCGCCTATAGTACGGGAATCCAAATACCCACAGGCGGTAGCGGGTATCTGGCTTGCCGACCGTCCACAGTAAGATGCTCCGCTCCTCCCACGGGTATTCGGGGGTGTTGTCGATGAAGATCAGGTGCGAGACCGCCGACAGGAACACGATCACCAGGCTAACCAGGGCCAATACGCTCGTCCAGCTGATCCTTTCTCCTATGAGCCGCTCAAAAATATCTCCCAGCGCTTCTGTCCCCAGGGCGACCATGATGCAGGCCGGCAGGAGGTAGGTGTAGATATGCGTCCCGGGGTCGGATATAAGCAGTTCGAGCGTTATCCAGGGCAGTGCCAGCCACAGCCAGACCGGATAGCTCTGCCGTAGCCTGACCAGCGATAATGCTCCCAGGGCGGCATAGACATAGATCGCCAGCAGTGGATTGTAGAGCGTAAAAGTGAACAGCGAGCTGGGTTCCCCGGCTTCGCTCTCCTCGCCCGCGATCCGAAGCCACCAGTATTGCTGGGTGCTCTCCTGCAGCGATAGGAAATAAGGGACGTAGAACGCCGCCAGCGCCAATGCCCCCAGGAGAGCGGGGATGGCGATATGCAAGAAACGCCGTCTGGCATCCAATCCCTTATTTTCCCGATACCAGCGCGCCAGCAGGTAGATCATCAACGGGGCAATGAATACCCCGTCGAAGTGGGCTAAAACGGCACCCACCCAGCACAGCATCCCGGTGTATAAACCGTAAACCTTCCAGCGCTGCTCTATCAATGCCAGGGAGGTGCAGTACAGTGCCAGGATGGAGAACAAGATGACGATGGATTGGTACTGGACGATGCGCGCCAGGCCGATAAATAATCCATTTATCGCCAGGAACAGGCTGGCGATAAGAGCTGCCCTGCGCCCGTAGTGCAGCTCCACCAGGCGGTAGAAGAAATATACTGCGGCAATACCCGCCAGGGCAAAGGGCAGGCGGGTGAGTGTGCGGTTGTCGAGCGTTGGATGCACCAGCCGCATCAGATAGCTGATCAGGAACTGCACCGGTCCTTTGCGCTGCTCCAGCAGGAAGTCGAACAAGCCCTGTCCAGCCATCGGGGCTGAAAGGGCTTTAATCTCATCCCCCTGGTAGTCGGAGTAGCCCAGGTTTACCAGGCGCAGCCACAGCGTGGCTGCTGCCAGGTATCCCATCCCGATCAGGAAGGGTTTATCTCTCATATCGAATTTATTATAAACCGGATGCACCTGCCGGGAATGCGGTTTAACATCCGTTTGCGTGTATAATGCGATTATGGCTGGATGCCATCTCTGCCGCCTTAAGAATCTGCCAAAATCTAAGGAGAAGAGAAGCTATGAACAGCAATCGTTCAGGTGGTCTAAGCAGGGGGCTGCAAGCTATCCGCGCGGTGGCACTGGCGGCAGCCATACTGCTCAGCGCGTGTACTGGAGCGACAACACCCGCGCCGACGCCGGATGTGGCTGCAATCCAGACCCAGGCTGCCCAGACTGTGGTGGCGGAAATTACCGAGAACGCCCCACCGCCTCCTACACAGGCCGCGCCCGCAGCGCCCACCCCTACCCCAGAGCTCCCCGGCCCGGTCCCTGACCCAGCCATCCCAGTGGCGATCCTACCTGCCCCTGCCAGCGGTGATCCGACTGCTACCGCCAATTTCAACACCCTCGTCTACAGCGGGCCAGGGGATATGTATGCCTTATACGGCGTCCTTTTAGGTAGCCGCCAGGCGATCGTGGTGGGCAAGAACGATGAGGCTACATGGTGGGCGATCAGCGTCCCATCCGCATCCATAGGGTCCGGTTGGGTCAGCGCCGAGTGGGTAACGGTGTCAAATGCCAACGGCATGCCGGTGCTGCCGACTCCGCCTGTCCCGCCTACCACGGCGCTGGACGCACCTGGAGCCGGTGACCCGCAAGCCACCAGCCTCGGCAATACCTTCGTAAGGACCGGTCCCGACGTCAATTTCCCTGCGATTGGGATCGCTAAGGCGGGCGATACCGCCCGGGTGCTCGGGGTGAGCCAGGATGGAGGCTGGTTTGCCGTGCGTATCGATCCCAGCCTGGTTGGCGCCGGCTATGGCTGGGTGGAAGCCGGCTATGTGCTGACTGCGAATTTAGGTGATCTACCGCTGCTGGCAGCTTCTGTTGCTCCTTCGCCTGCCCAGCTACAGACACCCGAAGCCGGGACTGCGACTGCCACCGCGCTGGATTATGTGAATGTCCGCAGCGGTCCGGGTGCCAGCTACAATGTCATTGCCGTGGCGGCTCCGGGTACGACCGGCGCGATCACCGGGAAGAGCGTAGACAGCCAGTGGTGGCAGGTTGCCGTCACAACCACCCTGTCCTCTGCCGGATTTGGCTGGATATCCGCTGCCTGGGTCCACGCTCAAAATACTGACGCTGTCACGGCAGTAGAAGCGCCTGCGCCGGCTTTACCGATTGATCCGGAGAAGCCGATCAATGTCGGTTCATGCGCCTTGCTGGCGCAAACACCTGAGGATCGCACGGTTACAGCTGCAAACAGCGCCTTCGAGACGACCTGGATGCTCCAGAACACCGGTGAAGATGCATGGGATGAAGGCGAAAATGATATCCTGTTCCTGGGCGCGTACAATAACGTATTCCTGCATATAGGGTCGGAGGTCTACGATCTGCCTGCCAGCGTACAGCCCGGCTGGAGCGTGCCGGTATCTATCCCTATGGTCGCTCCCAAAGAACCCGGTATCTATGCTGAGGCCTGGTCGGTGGCGTCCGGCAACCAGGTGGTATGTCCGTTTTATGTGGTCATCGAAGTGAAGTAAGAGATCCGGCAAATAAAAAGGACGGCAGAATTGCCGTCCTTTTTATTTGGTATTGACAGGTCTAGAAAAGTACCGCAGATAGCTCCTGGCGGTACTGCCTGGCCAGCTCGTTATCGTCGCCCAGCAGCTCCAGGATGCTCACCATAACCTTGCGGGCTTCTCCGTCCCGGTAGCGCTTATTCTCGCGCAGGACGTCCAGTAAGCCATCCATGGCGGCGGGAAGGTTGCCGCGGCCCACCAGGCTGATTGCCCGATTGAAGGCCGCGTCCATGGGGTCAGCATTCCACTGCTCACCATTTCCCAGGCGCTCGAGCGCCTGGGCCAGCGGCAGTAAGCTCTGGGCGGTTGTGTACTCCTTGCTGGGGGGTAGCGTCTTCATAATCGCCAGAGCTTCTTTATTTCCACCCTGGATCAGCAGGCATTTAGCCAACCCGAGCTGGGCGGCAGGCGACTCCGGCGACTTCTGCAGCACCTTGCGGAACTCCGCTTCAGCGCTGCGGTACTGCTCCAGCTTGAACAGGCTGCCGGCTTTATCCAGCGCCAGGTCCATCTCGTTAGGCGCCAGAGTACGTAGAAACTCCCGCAGGCGCGGCTCTGGGATCAACCCGCTGAACTGGGAGACGATTTTTCCATCCCGGAAGGCTTTGACAGCTGGGATGCTGTGCACATTGTAGCGCTTCGCCAGGTTCGGGTTGGCGTCGACATCTACCTTAGCCAGACGGAATGCACCTTCTGCTTCCTGGGTCAGTTTTTCCAACATTGGCCCCAATGTCCGGCAGGGGATGCACCACTCCGCCCAAAAGTCCACTACCACGGGTATCTGCTGGGAGTAAGCCAGCACCTGGTATTCAAAATCGCCTTCAGACACATCGATAATATTGCCATAAGCCATCATTTTTAAGTATCACCACCTTCCCCTATCGTGCCCGGTTGCTCGACATCGAGCACCTCACCATGCAGGTTGATCCGTACTTTAAAACCTACCATACCCATATAGGCGCGCGCTTCGGCGGGGATGCCCGTTTCCAGCAGGGCGTCGAACTGGGTGTCGATCTGTTTGAGCTGGTGTGCCAGCATAGCAACCGAGAAGATATCTTCTTGACCGAGCATCTTGGCAGCCTGCTCGCTGACGATGTCCTCGTGTCCTTCGATCATCTGGTGCATGGAATCCAGCACCTGGCGGTCGATCTGCTCGGATGGAATGTGACGCCGGAAGCCGTCATCATCCACCACGTAGCAAGGCTCGTCGCCAACGTATGCCACTTCGGCTGGACGATCCTGCTCATCAAACACCAATCCCTCAAACAAAGCCTTATGCGCCATTATTCGAATAATACCAGAAATCGATATTCCGGGGAAAAAATGGCATGGCTCCAGGCGGTTATCTAATACATCGCTTACATTTCTGTAATACGATCCTGTTGCCACAGGCAAATGTTAATACTTTCACAACTAACAAACCTGTTGGTAGCATTTGGATAACAATACGTTAATATAGATAACTAATATTGAGCGAATCGGTATTCCGTCAAATTTATATGCGGAAAATGGACTAAAAGGTTTACATCGCGATCCTCATTGCAGCTATCAGACACACCATGATCAGCTACAGCATCTTTCTCTTCATCTCAGCCTTGATTGTGCTATGCATTGCAATTACCAGCCTCCTGCGCTCTGATATCGCCGCTGCCCGGCCTTTCGCCTTACTGATGTGCGCCATGGTAATCTGGAGCGGGGGATATGCCATGGAAATACTTGTGTCAGGTATGTGTGAAAAAACCTTTTGGGCGCGCCTGCATCTCCTGGGGATTGGCCTGATCACCGTTGCCTGGTATGTTTTCGCAACGCGATACACCGCAGATCTCGATGCCCTGTCTGCGACAGTGGGTACATTAGGCACCTGCATCTAGCACATGAGAATGGATGAGATGTTACAACAGAGCGATTGCCGCCTGACACTGCTCAATGAAATTACCCGAGATGCGCTTGGTATTGATGATCAAAGCCAGATGCTATCTCACCTGGCTGAGCATATGAAAGAGCTTATGGGCGCTGAAGACTGTTATATTTCCCTGTGGGATGAAGACCAGCGCAGGGTATCTTGGGTTGCAGGCTACGGACCAGCCTTGGAGAAATGTCTTCAGGCGAAGATATCGCCATTTTCCCAAACACTCACTGAGACGGTAATTCGAACTGGGAACATGCTGGGGGTGGTAAACATATCCGATTCGCCCGAATTATCTCCCTGGATTGCTGAGGTCTTTCCTGGACGGTCCATACTGGTCCTGCCACTGATTGCAGGTGAGAAGAAGTGCGGAGCAGTATTGGTTATCTTTGCTGGAATGCATGACTTCGCTCAAGATGAGATCGAGGTGTGTGAGCAGGCGACTGCCCAGATAGCCCTGGCGGTGGCAAAATCTCAGCTGCTCGAGATTGAGCGGCGCAGGGCGAACGAGCTGGATGCTCTACGGGCCACCGCAGCCGAGATCTCGATGGAGCTCGACCTATCCGCATTGTTGGTTAAAATCCTGGAGCGTGCGACTTCATTGCTTCACGCCACCGGCGGCGATCTGGGATTATTCGACGAGAAAACAAGGGATATCCAGATCGCCGTCAGCCACAATATGGGAAGAGATTACACAGGCGCGCGCATGGCGGTGGGCGAGGGTGCGATGGGGCGGGCGGTAGCGCTCAACCAGCCGGTGACAGTATCGGATTACCACAACTGGGATGGGCGCTCTCCACAGTATAATGACGGACCCTGGCAAGCGGTGCTGGCGGTGCCGCTGCACATCCAGGGACGGATCATCGGTGCGCTGGGCATTGTGGATGTTGACCAATGGCGTAGTTTTCCACCCGACGACGAGCGCCTGCTAGAGCTGTTCGCCCTGCAAGCCACCATTGTGCTAGAAAATGCTAAACACTATGCAGCGGAAAAACAGCACGCTGCTGATCTGGCGATATTGTTTGAGAGCAGTACAGCCACAACCCGGACTCTCGATCTGCAGACTGTGAATGAGACCGCTGCCGAGCAGCTCACCAGGTCGGTGCATGCCACCAGTGCCAGCTTGTTGGCCTTCGAGCCGTCCAGTGGGAAGGCTGCCTTGCTGGCGGAGTATTTCAGCCCGCAGGCAAAACCTGAGGAGCGTGTCACGAATCTGGGCACGGTCTATAATCTGCACGAGTTTCCGGAAACACTGGCGCTGCTGCGAGCTGGAAAATGGCAAACGTTGAACATCAGCGATCCACATCTCCATCCCGCCGACCGAGCGGAGATGACGGAGTACGGCGTCAAAAGCTCGCTCAATCTCCCCATGGTTGTGTCTGGACGCGTCCGAGGATATGCCGAGATCTGGGACAGCCGTGAGGAACGTGCCTGGAGCGACAACGAGCTCAAGCTATGCCAGACGCTGGCCAACCAGGCAGCCGTGGCTATCGAGAATGCGCGTCTCTATGACGAAATGCGGATGCTGGCAAGCACCGATATGCTGACCGGAATCTTCAATCGCCGCGGCTTGTTTGAGCATGGCGTGCGCGAGATCAAACGCGCGGTCCGCTTCTCCCGACCGCTTTCGGCAATCATGCTCGATATCGACTATTTTAAACAGATAAACGATATCCACAGCCATGCCGTTGGTGACCAGGTGCTTCAAAAACTGGCGAAGCTCTGCAGCCGAAACCTGAGGGAGGTGGATATCCTGGGTCGTTATGGTGGCGAGGAATTTGCTGTTCTGCTGCCGGAGACCGGTGCCGAGGCTGCATATCAGACCGCTCAACGTCTGTTGGAATGTGTTGCCGCCACGCAGTTCCGGACTGCCAAAGGCCCTCTCTCGATCACTATCAGTCTGGGGATTGCCTGCACACAGGGGGATATCAACGATCTGTCCGTCCTGCTAGACCACGCCGACTCTGCCATGTATGCCGCCAAGCGCGCAGGTCGGAATCGAGTGTGTATGGCTGAGGAAATTTATATGACTTTAACTGGGTCCCATACTCCTCGGTAGCTTCCTGAGCTTCAGGAGGCACGTTGGGAAGAGTCCAGCGGTAGATCCACTTGGCAGCCTGGGGAGAGAGGTTGATGCAGCCGTGGCTGCGCGGCTGCCCATAGTCTTTATGCCAACAAGTCCCGTGAAATGAGATGCCGGTATGCGTGAAATCGGTCACTCACGGAACGCCAGGCAGGTCGCAGCCATTGTGAGGCAGGTTGCAGGCTGCCATGTGCCGGTAAGAACGTTTAAGTGAAATAAAAGCGGTAAGCCACCGGGAAGCTGTCTGCGTCCCGGCCCCAATGGGCATCCGTGAAGGGCACGCTGATTTCCGCCAGACGCCCGCTGGGGGGATGCGCGACTGGGATCGTTCAGGTGAATTTCGACGGGTTGGATTCTGCCGGAATGCGCATAGACGTCTTCTCCGATGCGGTACCAGACCCGGTTGTGTGGCGGCTGTTGGTCTCCCAGCACTTAGGCATTGATCGACAGCACACTGTCCCGCCAGTGGACCCCGGTTTCCCGGGCGGTGAATGAGGGTCCGTCGTATACCTTGATGCTCTCGGAGGCTACACGTCCCAACCGGGAAGCGGGTGATGCCGAGATTTCAACTGCCAGACCCACAGGCAGGATTTCGCTCAGCTCGATATATCAATCCAGCTGGTCGTTTAACGCCTCACCCTGGCTGGGAGGCAGAAGAAGGGGAAGACCGAGCAGCGCCAGGGAGGCCCCCAGAAAACTGGCGCCGGCGACCTTCAGGAGATCTCGCTGTCCAGGTGCACGGCAAGATGCGGCTGACTGTTGTGGGTCTGGTCTTCCGCAGGCGTTGGAGAACTATTGCTGCCGGTGCGCGTCGGGGATGTGCTACTGGTGGATATTGACGACCGTGCCGACCACCGAATTTTGAAATACCCATTCCGCGTCCACAGTGGGGAAGTTCACACAGCCATGACTCATCGGGGTGCCAAAATTGTGGTGCCAGTAGGTACCGTGCAACCCATAATCCTTATAGAAGTACATCACATAGGGTACATCGGGCAGGTAGTAGCCCGGTCCGGACATATCTGCTGCGCGGTACTTGACATATACCCGGAAGGTGCCCGTCACGGTGGGGTGCAACCAGGTGCCGGTAGAGACCAGGAACTCGCGCAGCAGTGTGTCGCCCCGGTACACGTTGGAGCGCTGTGTGCTCAAATCCACGTCGATCCAGATTTCGTTCTCGCCTACGTTGCCTGGCCTGCCGGGGAAC
This sequence comes from uncultured Anaerolineaceae bacterium, assembly GCA_964525785.1. Classification (GTDB taxonomy): domain Bacteria; phylum Chloroflexota; class Anaerolineae; order Anaerolineales; family UBA4823; genus JAQBDA01. Next base: position 118 of record CAZGIX010000174.1, on the reverse strand, counting down.
GTGTAACCTGCTCGTTGCTGGTTTTTCTTCTTACCCGAGTGCGCGGTGGCTGTCGCTGTTGGCGCCGGCACATCAGTCGGCGTCTCCGTTGGTACGGCGGTCATCGTGTCGGTGGGGG
>CAZGIX010000173.1:0-10367 GCA_964525785.1 uncultured Anaerolineaceae bacterium | reverse complement strand
AAATGCGCGCCTGCGCCGGGCCATCTGATCGGCTGGCATAGATGAGGGTTTCGGCCTCAGCGATGGTCACATCCGCCAGGCAGCCTTTCTCCTTCAAGACGTGTGCCACCTCCAGACAACCGCCCGTGCGCCCCGGATTGAGCACGATGATCTGCCCATCCTTCAAGTGGGGAGCCATCAAAGCTGCCAGGCTGGCATGGGCGCTGGAGGGGACGACCACCATGATGATCTCTGCGTCTCGAAGGGCTTCTGCCATGTTGCTGGTTACGCATACCAGAGGTCCGAAGCCATGCGGCCCACCTTCGAAGCTGACCAGCTCGATGCCCCCGCGAGCATGGATTGCGGCAATATTTTCCGCCGTGCGGTTGTAGAGCGTGACCGGAAAACCCATCAGCGATAGATGGGCTGCCATACCCTTGCCCCCGTGCCCGGCACCGATCACAGTGAAGCGTGTGATGTTTGAGCTCATTTTGGCCCTCCTTATTTGATCGTTTTAGCTGGACTTCAAGGACTGGCAGTCCCGAACGTGCGGCTCCTTCAATCTGTTCTCCGCACATATCGAGGCGATCGCAGTAGATATCCTGGACACGGATGAAACAGATCTGCACGGATGGGATCTTGATACTCAATTCTGATCCGTTGAGTCCGTGAAATCCGTGTCCATTTCAGTTGGTAAGCCTCAAAGCGGCAAGGCGTTCTCCCTCGCCGAGCTCCTTGCCCGTATATACATCGACTGCCACGCAAGCCCCGCGCCGGTCGATGCGGGTGACCGCCTGCCCACGCCCAAAAGGATTGTTGATGAGCTGCGGGGCGTCCAGAATGCCAGCCGTCACCGCGCCTGCCAGGGTAGCTGCATCTGCCAGTGGATCTTCAATTGAGGGGTGCGCCAGTCCGGCGATGGCATCCAGATCCAGACGTGCCTCACGGATCAGTTCGTCTTTGCGAGCCTGGACAGCCGGGTCGGCAGTCATGTCGGGCTGTCCGCACAGGGCGTTCTCGATTGCCCGCCGGGCGATGCCGGCGGCTTCGATGATGTCATTTGCCGTGGCCGCGTGATGGGCCTCGGTATGCCCGACCACATGGATGATATGCGGGCGCAGAGCCATCTGCAGATAAATGCTGGCAGCCAGGTGGCCGCGTGCCGCAGACGGATCGAGCGGGTAGCTGAGCAAGCCGGTGCGGGTCTGCACCCAGATGCGGAACTTGCGACCCGCCAGGGGGGCGATCAGCTCGAGGATGGCGAGCATTTTCGCCAGGTCCATGGCATCCGATGTGCCGGGCGGACTGTTAAACATCAATTGGGAGATGTAATCGCGAACGCCGCAGGCGCGGGCGTTGTAGGCGGAAAGATAGGCAGAGACGACAAAGATCACATCGGCTGCGTCGCGCATGCCCCAATGGTGCGGCTCGTTCAGCTCCACCGGGATACCTCGCCTCCCGTACCAGGCCATGACCTTCTGGTGCTCGGAGATCGAGCCGCGCAGGTCCCAGGGACCGCGCCCGTCCATCTGGTTGAACCAGAAGAGCGGGATGGCGCACCAGGCGATGTGGATGGTATCCACGTACATCTCCGCCAGGCGGGTGAAGTCATCGGTGCCTGAGTAGGTGCGCAGCAGAGGGTAGTTGCCGGTGCGGCTGGCAGCATACAGGAGGCGGTAGTCCTCAGGGCTGCGCACAGGCACACCGCCTGCGCCGGTGCGGCGCGGGTCCTGGCGCTCGGGACGGAAGAAGTTCGCCTGGGCGTCCTGATCGATGCCGAGGGAAATCACGTCCAGTGCGCCCGCCTGGGCAATTTGGGTGATGCCGTCAATGGTATCTGCCAGGGTAGGCAGGCCGTAATGGTGGCGGATGAGCGGGAAGGGCGCTTTCCAGGCAATGCGCTCTATCGTGGACTGCGGGTATGCGTCTTCGCCCGTTTCACCTTCGAGATGCCCCTTGAGATAGGCCAGGACCGTCTCAGCCGGCTCGCCGCCCTCGAAGACGCGCTCGAAGAAGCCCATCTGGCGGGCGCGTTCGGCAACCGGCGGTGTGCCGCCGAAAGCAAAGCGCACGCCCGAAGCATGCAAGTCATCGGCTTCTTCTGCAAACTGAGCCAGCAGGCGCTCGCCGGTCTCAGGGGTCAGGCGGTAAGAGACGCCGATCAAGTCGGCGCCTTCCCGACGGGCGGCAGCGATGACCTGCTCGACCGGGGTCGCCGGACCGAGGAAGATTGCCCGCCAACCGGCTTCCTCTGCCAGGCGCAGAAAGCGCGTTACGCCGGCAACGTGGACGCATTCCCCCAATGCGGCGGCGACGACGGTTTTCATCAGGCTCTCCTTTCGGTATTCGACTTTTGGGTGATTCCAGTCAGACGAGAGGTATACAAGGCTGACCGTGTTTACCCCTCCGGGAATGAAGCAGTCAACTTGCCGGCAAACAATCCTGTATTCTTTATACCACAGTAGAGTTTGAAGACTCAGGCGGGAAGGCGATTTAACCGGGTTTTAATATTTCTCGGCAGCCGCGCAGGCAAGCTCCGCAAGGGTGCAGACAGGTGTTCAAGCGAGGTTCACTAATGCGTTTTGATCAGCGCGGGCGAAGTAAGCCCGGTAGGCAGCCACCTCTGCCAGCAGCTCATCCAGGCGGTTGGACAGGGAAGCCAGTTCAGCGTCCGGCGTACCGCGGCCGCTTTCGAATGTGACGTTATCTACATCCTGTTCGCGAATCTGGATTATCCCCCGCGCCGCCAGCCAGGCAATTCCCAGGTGAACGGCTTCCGAGCGCTGGGCGGTGGCAGCTGCTAGGGCTGATATGCCCGCCTGGCCCCCGCTGGAGCGTAAGGCGTGTTTGACCAGTCCTGCCAGGCGCTCCAGAAATGCATCGGGTCGGTCCATGTCGGGATCGTCTGCGAACAGGATGACCTCCTGAGGAGCGGCGGCCTGCAAGGCCAGGCGCAGCTCTGCTGGACCGGGTGGGATGGTAAAGATCGCCAGGACCGGGCAGGGCGCCAGCTCGCCGCGCGTCACACCTCCCAGGCGCTTGCTGGCATCCGCCTCACACCACACCTGCACACCAGGCTGGGAAAGCAGGTGCCGGGCGATCGACAGCGGATTGGCCTGGCGGCGGTAGTCGGTGACATGCAGCGCAGGCCGCTGTGCCGCAAGCTCACCGGCAGAGTCTTCAATCGACCGCGCCTGCACCCATTCCACCTGGACATCGCGCTGGCCGCGGTAGGTGCTGGCGCGGGCGATGTAAGCCAGGTCGAAGATACCGTCTGGCAGAGGCTCGCCAGCGCCGTTCCACCACACCACGCGCCGGGATGTGTCGGTTTCATCTTCGACGGTGAGCAGCAGGTGCTCGGCGCTGCGCCCGACAAGAGATTGCCTGGTAATGTGCAGATTGCGGCTGGCGAGCAGCAGCGGGGGATTGCCGGGGCCGAACGGGGCCAGGCGCTCCAGCTCGGAGACCATCTCGAGGCTCAACTCACCGAGCGGCAGGTAGTCATCGATCGCCAACGACGGAGGCGCAGGCGCACTCCCCAATTGCGCACCAACAGCCCGGCTCAGCCGTCGCCGGAGCTCCGGCAGGCGCTGTGCTTCGATGGAGAGCCCGGCTGCCATGGGATGACCGCCGAAGCCGAGCAGCAGGTCGCCGCCCTCGCGGCTGTGGGCGGCTTCGCCGATGGCAGCGGTGATGTTGACCCCCTCCACGGAGCGAGCTGACCCGCGCGCCGGCTCACCCGGTGGGCTGGCAAGCAGGATGGCAGGCTTGTGATAGCGCTCCACCAACCGGCTGGCGACAGGGCCTAATACCCCGGCGGGCCAGTCCGAGTGCCAGAGCAGGATGACGTTATGTTCGAGCAGCGAGGGGTCCTGCTCGAGCTGCGCCAGAGTTCCTTGATACACCTGGTCAGTGAGCAGTTTGCGGCGGGCGTTCAAGCCCTCCAGGTCCAGGGCCAGCAGGCGAGCGCGCGCCGGGTCAGAAGTGGTGAACAGCTCGACAGCGGGGTTGGCATCGGAGAGGCGCCCCAGGGCATTCAGGCGCGGCGCCAGCACAAATCCGATATGCTCCTCCGAAAGCCATTCTGGCTCCAGGTCCGCCAGCTCCATCATCAGGCGTAAGCCCAGGCGCTGGGTGCGCCGCAGACGCTCCAGGCCGAGCTGCAGCAGGTAGCGGGTATCGCTGCGCAGCAGTGCCAGATCGGCGACAATCCCCAGGGCGACCAGGTCAAGCAGGTCGAGCGCCGCCTCGGAGCGACCGGCGCGTCCATACAGAGCTTCGACCAGCTTATACGCCACCCCCACGCCGGGCAAGGTCGCCAGCGGATGCCCTTCCGGCAGCAGCTTGGGATTGACGATTGCATCGGCTTGAGGCAGCTCAGGAGGCAGATCGTGGTGGTCGGTGATGACCACCTGCAGCCCGAGCTGGCGGGCGTATTCGACCGCCTGGTGGGCGCTGATGCCGGTATCGCATGAGAGCAGCACGCCAGGTCGCTCTGGCCGCGAGGATTCCAGGATGCGCTGCAAGACCGGCTGCTTGATGCCGTGCGACTCGCTGGCTCGCACCGGGATGTGATAATCCACCCTGGCACCCAGGCCTTGCAGACCCGAGACAAGCACAGTGGTGGAAGTCTGCCCGTCAACATCGAAATCTCCCCACACCAGGATAGGCACGTTGCTCTGAATGGCGCGGGTCAGGCATTCCACGGCAGTCTGCATACCGGGCAGCTCATCCGGGGGTGTGGGGGAATATTCCAGGGGATTCAGGAAGGCGCGGGCTGCGGCGGGATCGACCAGGCCGCGCCGCATCAGCGCCCGGACGACCAGCGGGTGACCGCTTATTTCATCCGACAGGCGGGCGGGGACATCGACCTCCGGCGGCTCCAGCCAATCCATAGATTAGAACTCGATCTCGGCAACCTGCTCGAAGTCGATATCGAACCCGGCTGGGCTGTCCAAAGTGGCCTCGGCCTCGAACGCCTCCAGGTCTCCAGCCCGCTCGCCGCGCTCGCACAGCGAGCGGTAGACGCAGTAAGCGCAGCGCCGCTCGTCGCTGGTCATGGGGAACTCGCTCTCTCCCAGACCCTGGATGGTCTCGATCAGGTTGGTGAGATAGCTCTGGTCTGCCTGGTAGGCAGCTGCGCTGTATGGGAAGCGCTCAACTGCGCCTTCGCCGGCGGCGAACCAGTAGACCATCTCCACCTGCTGCGGGGATACTGGCTGGCCCTGGTTGAGATGCGCCCCGGCGCGCGCCAGCAGGTATGGATAGAGGCGCGTCTGCAGGCGTTTTTCGAGATACTGGCGTTTTGTTGGTTGGCGTGCAGTTTTCCAGTCATAGATCAGCAGGCGCGCATCTTTGGTAGCCACGATCAAATCGTACTTCGCCACCAGGTGGCAGCCAGCCAGGGGAGCGGTCAGCACCGTCTCCGGGTAGGTGCGGTCATCCAATGCGGCGACCTGGGGCAGGTAATCGACAAAATTCGTCCACCAGCTATGCAGCTCGGGATCGTGGATCAGGGCGGACAGGCGTTCGGAGGGAATGCCGATCAACCGCTGCTGGGCCAGGCGGTGGAAGTCCGTGCCCATCTGCATGGCGCGCTCGTGCTCCAGGACCGGCTCGCTCTCCACGGCGGGCCAGGCCAGGCGGCTGATATGGCGCAGGTAGAAGCGCCGCCGGCAGTCGGCAAAGTCCTGCAGGCTGCTCTGGCTGAACCTGAAATCATCCGGTAGCTTCATGGCTGTGGTCTCCGTTTTTCCAAATAGCCCTGCAGCTCGGCAAATGCCAGCGCCTGCCTGGCCTCACCGCGCCGGCCGCTGTTGTAGGTGATGACCAGCTCCTTGCGGGCACGCGTGATGCCCACATAGAGCAGGCGCAGGCGCTCGCGGGCATAATCCAGGCGTGCCTCGCGGCTGGCTTTGCCCTCCTGGTACCAGCCGTCTTCGTTCTCACCTAACAAGGCTTTTAGCTGGGCTAAAATCTCGGCTTCGAGGTTGAGCTGGTCGCGTAAGAACCAGCGCTCGGAGATATACGAGTCGTAATCCGCCCCGGAGGGGAAGTCGTAGTTGTTGGCGGAGAGCAGGTAAACGCGATCCCACTCCAGTCCCTTGGCTTTATGGATGGTGGCGACAACCACCTTGCCCGGATACAGATCGGGATCGAAGCCGCTGTCGTCCTGGCTGAAGCCCAGAAAACGGCGCTCGTTGCGGGCGATCACCGCCAGCTCTTCGGTCAGCTCGGGCAGCCGCCAGGTGGGATGGGCGTCGTTGGCGCGGCGCAGGAGCACCGCCAGTTTGTGGGAGAGGGCCAGCTCAGCCGGGGAGGTGAAGACGTCTTGGGCCAGGGTAAGCAGCGCCTGGTCGACCGGCAATGTGGCTGCCCCCTGCCAGCGCCGGGCAGCGTGGCTGAACTCGACCAGCCGGGCGTGCAGGTCGGGGTCGGTCTCAGCCAGGCCGATCTCATCCAGCCAATCGCGGCCGGCCCGCGGCCAGAGATACTCCTCCACCCGGCGGCACTTGCGCAGCAGCTCGGCGAGGTGCTCCTGCTGTGCCTTGGATAAGCCGCCATCGGCCTCTTCGTCCCTACCCAGGCTGGCGCGGCGCTCCCAGATCTTATAGGCTGTTGCCAGCTTGCTGGCTGAGCCGGGATCGGACAGATAGCGCAGCAGGTTGCCGAGCACGCCAGCAGAGGAGCGCGTGGCGCTCGTGCTGCGCAGCAGGCTGTCAACCACTTCGATGCGTCGGCGGCGCAGCTCGTCCACCAGCTCGAAGCCGCGCTGGTTGCGCGGGGCCAGGGCCGCCACTGTGTCGTCCGGGTGCTCGGGCAGCCAGCGTTCGATCGAGTCGGCCACCGCCAGGATCTCATCCTGTGGGGAGTACTTGATTCCCACCAGGTGGATGCCGTCCGGATCGTCGGTCGGATTGGGCTGCGGGTCGCCCTCTGGTGTGGGTTGGATATAAGGCGGCCCATGCAGGGCATCCCTCACCTCAGGCGTCGGGTGCTCTGCCTGAGTCCATTCGACCAGGTGGTTGGCCAGGTCGATCACGCTTTGGGTGGAGCGCCCCGAGTTGGGCAGCGAGCGGCGCTGCACGCCGGGACTGGCGATGAAATCGCGCAAATATTTGGGGGTGGCAGTGGTGAAGGTCTCGTAGATCGCCTGGTTAGGGTCGCCCACGCGCACCCAGTTGCCTCCCGGCCCGGTCAAGGCCTTCAGGATCTCCTCCTGCAAGCGGCTGCTGTCCTGGGCTTCGTCTTCGAGTATATAAGGCCAGCGGTAGCGCAGGCGCTCGAGCAAAGCGGGGTCCCAATGCAGGGCGTCCAATGCCAGGCGGATCAAGTCATCGAAATCCACCGCGGCGCGGTACGCCAGGGCACGCTGGTAATCGGCGTACATCTCAGCGCCCATCTCTGCTAACGGGAGCGGGATGGGCAGCTGGTCCAGGCGCTGGCGCAGCCGCTCGGGAGGCAGCTGCCCGTCCTTGGCGTAGCGGATGAAGGCCAGGGCCAGGTCGTTGACCAGCTGAGGCAGGTGCTCGCGCCGCACCCAGTCCCGGCGGCTCTCATCCAGCTCCGGGTCGAGGTAGCTCTCAAATTCATCGTAATGGCTCTGCAGCCAGGCATTGGCGATCCCCTCCCGGATGCTGTCGGCTTCGCGCTCGTCGATGATCTGGAAGTTTTCAGACAACCCGACCAACTCGGGGCGCTCGCGGACGATATCGTTCGCCAGGCCGTGCAGGGTGCGCACCCGGTAGCCAAAAAATTTAGGCAGCTTCAGCTTATCGACAAAGTCGTTGACGCGCTGGTAGAAGTTGTCTACCGCAGAATTGACCAGGGTGACCACCAATACTTCCTGGTCGTCCAGCAGCGCGCCGCTGGCAATGAGGTTGGCTGCCAGCAGGGAGAGCGTCCAGGTCTTGCCGCTGCCGGGGACGGCCGAGACGCCCATGCGCCCGCCGGTATAGGCGAGCACTTCGCGCTGGTTGGGTCGGGGGGTGAAGGTGGGCACAGTAGATAGTCCGGGTGAGTAAGGGTCGTTGGCTAAATGTCAGGGGTCGGAGCGGCGCGGCGCAGCAGGCGCTGGATGGCAACCAGCAGCTCGCCGCGCTGCTCGAAACCCTGCTCGTTCAATTCGCTCCAGCCCAGGTAGACCCTGCGCCGGCAGCGGCGCAGCAGGCCGAGGACCAACCGTTCCAGGGAGGCCTGGGCGGCGGCATGCTCGTCGGCGGCATTCCACTGGCGGCTTGCGGGCCAGGCGCGGCTAAGCACGTATGGATGGGTTAGCGGCTGGTACAGACGCTCGAACCAGGCCTGGCTGCCGATATCCAGCCAGAACTGCACCTCCACCGGGCGATTGCTCATCAGGAATGTATAGGCGGGCGCCATCAGCACCGCTCCACCGGAGGAGGCCAGCTCTCCCTCCTGCAGCTGCCAGGAGCGGATGTACTGGGCAGCGATGATGCCATCCTGCACCACCAGCAGGTACTCTCTGCCCAGCGGCACGCCCTCCTCCTGTAAAGTCCGCCCGACCGCCCAGCGGAACTTTTGGATCGATTCGACCAGGTTCGCAGCCACCTCGCCAGCACTGAAGTCGGCGTGGAAGCCATACCCGGGCTGCGAGAGGACCTCGCCGAACAGGCGGCTCAGGAAGTGATCCAGCTCGACAGGCGGACCCTGATGGTATTCCTCCAGCCACAGGCGCAGGCGCTCGTAGCGCTCTCCCAGACGGTAGGTGATGCGCTCCTGCACCTCCGGCTTGATCATGTCGAAAGACGAGAGAGGGAGTGCGCCGGGGAGCGGGCGGTAGACAATATCGACTAACAGCTGAGCGCGCACCAGATCCATGCCGGCAATGGCGCTGATCAAGGCATAGGCAAGGTCATACTTAGCCAGGGGTAGCTCCCATTCGGGATGCGCCAGGCTGGCGAATGCCAGCAGGCAGCGGGTGGCAGGCTCCTCACGCAGCGAACGCGACGGGCGGTGGGAGCGGCTGGGGATGCCCAGTTCGGTCAGACGATTTGCCAGGGCGAAGCGCAGGGCATCGGACATGAACGGTGCCAGGACGGCGATCTCGCCCGGCGGCAGGCCGTCTTCGTTCACCAGGTAGGCGATCTGGGCGGCAACCCAATCCAGCATCTGCGGGAAGAAGCGCTGGGTATCGTAGCTGAGCGCTTCCTGGAATGAGGTTTCGGTCCCTGCGGGGATGGGCTGACCGGGTGCCCGGTGCAGGGCATCGGCCAGCTCTTCGCTCAGGATGGTGACCGCCGGAGAGGTGACGAAGGACCGCTCGAAGATCACGGGCTGGCTGCACAGGTCCTTCAACCGGTAGGCGCTCTCAGGGTCGGTGCCCAGGAAACGCCGGTAGCCAGCGCCCTGGTCGTAAATCAGCAGGGCCGAGTCGAAGCGCGGCAGCCATTCGAGCAGCAGGTCGTGGGCTACCGGTGTGTCTTCTTCGATGTTATCGGCGATCAGATGGCGGTAAGTGCTCTCCAGGTACTCCCTGCAGGCAGGCGTGCCCCAGAGTTGCTGGCGGAAGATCTCCATCTGCAGGGAGAAATCCAGCAGGTTGTGGGCCAGGCAGTACTGGCGGAAGCGCTCGGCGCAGGCCTGGGCGTCCTGGTAGATGCGCGCCTGCCCTGGATCGCCGCCCCAGGCAGCCTGCAAACGGGCGCCGATCTCGGTGTATGGAAAACCAACCACGGCAGCCTTGTTGAGGTTGTCGATGATCTGGCTGTACAGGCGGTTGCGGTCGATGGTGACGGTGTCGAAGTAGCCCTCCTCGAGCAAGGGGCGCACCAGGTGAGCTATATAGTACTGGGCGGTCTCGAGGGTGAGGAAAGCAGGTGGTTGGTCGGGCCAGGCGAAACCGGCCTGGCCGGCGACCAGGGGCCAGAACAGCTCGATCATGCGCCGCGCCAGGCCGCCCATGGTGACGATATCCACCTGCCCGCCGGCGACTGCCCCAGGGGTGAGCAGGGCGCGCTGGTAGGGCGCTGCCAGGGTGCGCTGCGGCACGAGCAGCAGGATCGAGCTGCCCGGTACGCCAGACTCCATCAAGGAGAGCAGCCGCTCGACACCGGCGGTGGTCTTGCCGCAGGAGGCAGGCCCTTCGAGGAAGATCCTGGCATCCAGGGGGGCCTGGACGACCTGCAGCTGATCAGGAGAAAGGTCCATAGTATCGGCTCAATCCTCGGCAGGATTTTCGAATGGAATAAATGTTGCTGGCATCAGGTCGTCTCCAACGGGGATATCCACAGATGATTGCGATTTTTTCATCCTGATCTATATTATACAGATTTTGATAATTCGCACAAGTGTTCTTGAAAAGAGGGAGAGCAGAGAGGCGAGAGTAGAGATTAGTTGATTAATCTTCGCTCCTGTTTACCGCGCTAAGA
>CAZGIX010000172.1:0-10508 GCA_964525785.1 uncultured Anaerolineaceae bacterium | reverse complement strand
CCCCACTCCCAGCGGGACGCCGCCCTCACCCACTCCCACCACGCAGCCGGTTTCGGGCGGTCCGCTGCGGGTCACCCTGGCCTGGACGGACTACCCCGGCAGCCCGGGTGCGGCGCGCGCGCTGGTCAACGACCTGGACCTGGAGGTGGTCGGCCCGGATGGCACGCACTACTACGGCAACGACGGGCTGTACGCTTCCGGGCAGTGCCTGCACCAGGTATCCCCCACGATCAAGTGGGACCGGTGCAACAACGTGGAAGGCGTGTACATCCCGAACGCCCTGTACGGGGACTACTCGGTCATCGTGCACGGGTACAACATCGCCTCGCCGTCGCTGCCGAACGGCGGTCCGCAGCCGTTTGCCGTGGCGGCCTCGGGTGATAGGCTGCTGAGCAGCGCCGTCGAACTGGACAACCACCTGTTCTTGCCGATGCTGCGCAAGTAGGCAGCACCAGCATGGCTCACCCAAGGATAATTCACCTGGGTTAAGCCGCCGGATAAATTCCCCCACCCCCTATCCCCCGCCCCCAAGGGCGGGGGAATATTCTTTAATGCGGTTTTATACGGTGCTTCCGCCGCAATCGCATGCTGAGTGGAACATACAGTAATGTTGATTTCAAGAGATACGCCGCTGGATAGCCAAAATTTCGAGAAAAATTGGGATCGTATTCCCAAAATTAGTACTAATTTTGGGAATATATGTCGATATATCGATCAAATATTTTTAACTGTGTCCCAGCACCGGGTGCGGGCGGTAGGGCGCTTCCAGCCCGGCGACTTCCTCGTCCAAGAGCTGCACGTCCAGCGCTGCCACGGCCTCTTCCAGGTGGTGCATCTGGCTGGCGCCGATGATCGGGGCGGTCACGCCGGGCGCCTGCAGCAGCCAGGCCAGGGCGAGCTGGGCGGGCTTCAGGCCGCGCTGCTCCGCCAGGGCAGCGAGGTGCTCGACTACGGTAAAATCCTCGTCCTGGTAGTACATGCTCTGGGCAAAGTCGTCCGTCTGGGCGCGGGGAGTGGGGCCGTAGCCCTGGGCGGTGCGGTTGCCGGCTAAAAAGCCGCGCGCCAGCGGGCTCCAGGGGATGACCGCCAGCCCCTCGAGGCGGCACAACGGGATCATCTCGCGCTCTTCCTCGCGGTAGACCAGGTTGTAGTGGTCCTGCATAGAGACGAAGCGCGTCCAGCCGCGCAGGTCAGCCAGGCACAGGCAGCGGGCCAACTGCCAGGCGTACATGCTGGAGGCGCCGATATAGCGCACCTTGCCGGATTTGACCAGGTCGTGCAGCGCTTCCAGGGTCTCCTGGATGGGGGTCTCCGGGTCGTAGCGGTGGATCTGGTACAGGTCGATGTAGTCGGTGCCCAGGCGGCGAAGAGAGGCCTCCACAGCATGCAGGATGTGCAGGCGCGATAGGCCGCCCTGGTTGGGCTTGTTACCCATGGGGAAGAAGACCTTGGTGGCGATGACCACCTCGTCGCGGCGGGAGAAATCGCGGATGGCGCGCCCGAGGACCTCTTCGCTGCGGCCGCGCGAGTACATATCGGCGGTGTCGAAGAAGTTGATGCCCAGCTCCAGCGCCCTCTGGATGAAGGGGCGGCTCTGGTCTTCTGGCAGCACCCAGGGGCGCCAGGACGGGTCGCCGTAGGTCATCATGCCCAGGCAAAGGCGGGAGACTTTCAATCCAGTGCGTCCCAGGTTGGTGAAGTGCATGGTACCTCCTGTTCTTTCTCACCACAGAGATCACGGAGATCACAGAAAATTAAAAAAACTGTTCTCGATTCTCGACTCTCTGCTCACTCCTTGCCATCTCTCACCGCGGAGTTCACAGAGAGAGCAACATCAGCATGTCATTCCGACCCGCAGCGCAGCGGAGGGCATGCCTGGAGCGCAGCGAAAGGAGGAATCCCTGGGGACACTGCCGCATCCAGCCATCGCAGGCAGTACATGACCTGCGTTGCAGTGACGTGGTTACCTGTCTTCTGCTTCCAGCCTCTCGATGGTCTCCAGCATCAGGCCCACCGCCTGGCGCAAGGTGGCGGCGTCGAAGGCGAAGCGCACCCCGGCGGCGGCAAAGAGCTGCGGGAGCGAGGCGGTATAACCCAAAGAGAGCGCCTTGCGGTAGCTGGCGACAGCCGCAGCCTGATCCTGCAAGGCATTTCGGAAGACCTGCACCACCCCCAGCAGCGCCAGGCCGTACTCCACGTAGTAGAACGGGTCGGAGTGGATATGCGGTTTGCGCTGCCAGCCGGTGGCTTTCTCCTGCTCGAACCCGCTCCAGTCCACGCCCGGCATGAAGCGATCCCACAGCTCGACCCATTTGGCGTCGCACTGGGCCGGGTCGCTGCCGAGGTCGTGATTCTCGTAGGCCCAATGCTGGAAGGCATCCACCACCGCCATATAAGGCCAGAAGAGCAGAAAATCCTCCAGATTATCGGCGCGCGCCTGGGCAGATTCCTGCGGAGTATAGAAACCGCCGTGATCGCTGGTCAGGTAGGGCGAGGCCAGCAGCTCCATGCCCATGGAAGCCACCTCGGCAAATTCGTAGGACACGTCGCGCTGCTGGTAGTAAGGCAGGGCAGCGGACTCGAAGGCATGGAAAGCGTGCCCTCCCTCGTGCAGCATCGTCTGCACGTCCTCGTGCACGCCGACCGAGTTAGCGAAGATGAACGGCAGGCGCACCGCATTAAAATCTGTGCAGTAGCCGCCGGTGGCTTTGCCCTTGCGGTTATCCAGGTCTAGCAGCCCACCCTGGCGCATGCGCTCGAAATAATCCCCGAGCTGCGGATCCACGCGGTGGAAGATGGCGGAGGTCTTCTCTTCCAGCTCGGCGATGGTCTTGAATGGGCGCAGCGGCGGGCGGGCGTACGGGTCGACATCCAGGTCCCAGGGGCGCAGGCGCTCGACGCCCAGCCGGCGGCGGCGCTGCTCATAGCGCTTGCTTGCGGCGGGCACAACGGATTCTTCGATCGCCCGGTGGAAGCTGTAGCAGTCCCGAGGGGTGTAGTCGAAGCGCAGCCGCTTCTGCCACATGAAAGCCCGGAAGTCCGGCAGATCGGCGTTGGCAGCCATCTGGCGGCGCAGGTCCATCTGCTGCACCCACAGGTCGTTGATCGCCTCCCGGTCGGCGAGCTGCCGCTCAGCCGCCAGGCGCCAGGCGCGCTCCCGCCGCTCCCGGTCGGGTTCCTGGAACACCTGCTGGAGCTGCAAGAGGGTGGTCTCGACGCCATCCCATTCGATGGTCTGGGCGCCCATGATCCGCTCGTAGTCGTTGCCGAGCTTGAGCTCGCTTGCCAGCAAGGGCAGGTTAGCCGGGCGGAAGAGGCGCGCCTCAGCCTGCATGTTGCGCAGCGGCATATCGAAACCCGGGGGCCGCAGGCCGCTGGCAAGCAGCACCTCCTTGAGGCGCTGGTCGGCCTCCTGGGCCTGGGTGTAGATATCGTCCAGGAAGGCGTTGTAGCGGCGCTCGGCTTCCTGGTCGGTGGTATCCACGGTGACTGCCACGTACAGGCGCCAGTAGCTCTCATCCCAGAGCTGGTGCAGGGCGGTCCAATCCAGCAGCCAGCGCTCCACGGTATCGGCGCTCAAGGGACGGTTCGCCAGCTCATCATAGAACGACTGGATGCTTGTCCAGGGCAGCTGCATAAACTCCTGGCTGGTCTTAGGGAGGTCTGAGATCATGTATTCCTCTTCTATATGTTTAGAACCACCAAGTCACCAAGACACGAAGTTTTTTTATAGGTTAACACGATTTTCCTTGGTGCCTTCGTGTCTTCGTGGTCAATCTCTTTCGAAGTTAAAGCCCCGGCCGGTGTGAAGACCATGCCGTGACCGACTGGTACGCATGGGCGATCTGCAGGAGCAGCTCCTCGCCAAAGGGTGCCCCCATCAGCTGCATGCCGACCGGCAAGCCCTGGCTGTCGAAGCCGACCGGGAAGGCCAGCCCCGGCACGCCTGCCAGGTTGGCAGGTATGGTGTAGATATCTTCCAGATACATGGAGAGCGGGTCTTCGCTGTGCTCGCCGATCTTGAAGGCCGTGGTCGGCGTGACCGGGGCAGCGATCACATCCACGCTCTGGAATACGCTTTCAAAATCGCCCTTGATCAAGGTGCGCACTTTCTGGGCCTGCCCGTAGTAGGCGTCATAATAGCCGGCAGACAGGGCGTAGGTGCCGAGCATGATGCGTCGCTTGACCTCCGCTCCAAAGCGCTGGCCGCGCGTGCGGCGGAAGATATCCCACAGCGCATCGCCGTCGGCGCGCGGCCCGTAGCGGATGCCGTCGTAGCGCGCCAGGTTGGCGGAGGCCTCCGCCGGGGCGACCAGGTAGTAAACCGGCAGGGCATATTCGGTATGCGGCAGGCTCACTTCCTGCGCTACCGCTCCCAGCGCCTCCAGGACGGCGATCGCCTGGCGCACCCCAGCCTCCACCTCGTCCTGGAGCCCGCCGATGAAGTACTCGCGCGGCACCCCGACGCGCAGCCCCTCCAGCAGAGAATCTGCTGTTCGTTCAGGACTGCCTGTCCTGGCAGGACTGCCAGGACTTAAAGGTCGGTGGAGATGACCAGCGGTCGAAAAAGGCTCCAGGCGGATCTCAGGCACCGGCAGGTCCATGCTGGTGGCATCGCGCCGGTCGTGCCCGGCAATGACCGAGAAGACCGCGGCTGCATCGGCAGCGTCGCGCGCCAGCACACCGATACAATCCAGCGAGGAGCCAAAGGCCACCAGCCCGTAGCGCGAGACGCGCCCGTAGGTGGGCTTGAGGCCGGTTACCCCGCACAGAGAAGCCGGCTGGCGCACACTGCCGCCCGTATCGGTGCCCAGGGCTGCCGGCGCCAGGCGGGCCGCCACCGCCGCGGCGCTGCCTCCGCTGGAGCCGCCCGGCACGCGCCTCGGGTCCCAGGGGTTGCGGGTGGGGCCGTACGCCGAGTTCTCCGTCGAGGAGCCCATGGCGAATTCGTCGGTGTTGGTCTTGCCCAGCAGCACCGCCCCGGCAGCCAGCAGGCGCTCGACTGCCGTGGCATGGTAGGGCGGCACGAAGTCTTCCAGGATGCGCGAGCCGCAGGTGCAGCGCACTCCCGCCACGCACAGCACGTCTTTGACCGCCAGCGGCAGACCCAGCAAGGGCGGCAGGTCGCCCTGCGGGGATTTGCGCTGCTCAGCCAGGCGGCGGTCAGCCTGCTCCGCCTGGGACAGGGCGGCTTCGGGGGTCAGGGTCAGGAAGCAGTGCAGCTCCGGCTCCAGGTCCTGGATGCGAGCCAGGTAAGACTCTACCAGCTGGCGACTGGAGAAGTCGCCGCGGCGCAGCCCCTGGGCGGCTTGCAGCAAGGTCAGTTCACTGAGGTCGGTCATGTGGCTGCTTCATCTTGACTGAGTACTGAGCACCGGGCAGCTTACAAAGTTCCAAATAGCAGTACACGGATGACGCGGATTTAACGGATCAGACAAAATGTAAAAAATACTTATTCCAGCACCGGCGGGACGCGGAACTGGTCCTCGTCTACCAGGGGGGCATTGCGGAACAGGTCCTCCTGGTCAAGCCCGGGGGAGGGCTCATCCGCCCGCAGCACGCTGCGCGCCGGCAGGACGCTGGAAGTGGGCGGGATGGCGCTGGTATCCAGCGCCCGCAGCTGGTCGAAGTATTCCAGGATAGCGGAGAGCTGCTGGCTGAAGCGGGCTATTTCCTCTTCGGTTAGATCCAGGCGGGCCAGATCGGCGATATGCTCGACTTCTGCAATGGTCAGGGTCACGGGCAAAATTATAACATGCAGACAGGTCACCAATCCTGGGCGTACCAGGTCAGGTACTCGTCCACGTGCGCCTGCCAGTAGGCTTCCTCGTGATAGCCGGGGAACAGGTACCACTCGTGAGGCACCCCGCGCTCGGTGAGCAGATTCTCGAACCACAGCGCTGAGAACATGATCGTTTGGCGGTCCTTTGCGCCGATATCCAGGTAAATGCGCGGCATGGATCCATCAGGGATGGCGTCCAGCCAGCCGCGTATCTTGTTCGTATCGGACCAGAAGACCGGCAGGCTGTGACCCCCGATGGCGCCGAAGAGATCCCAACGCGACAGGCCCAGATGTACCGCCCAGCCTGCCCCGCGCGACAGCCCGCCGATGGCGCGGTAGCTGCGCTCGGGCAGGGTGCGGTAGTTCTGGTCGATTAAAGGAAGCAGCTCATCAACCAGCACCTGCCCGAACATGTCTTCCTCCGGCAGGCCCCAATTGCGGTCGCGCGGCATGATAATAATGAAGGGCTCTACCTCTCCCGCGGCCACCAGGGCATCGGCAGTCTCATCGGCGCCCAGGCGATCCCACTGGTCGTTGTTGTAGTTCATGCCGTGGATCAGGTACAGGACGGGGTAGCGCCGCGCGGGCAGCTCGTCGTAGCAGGGCGGCAGGTAGACCGAATACTCCATGGGCAGCTTCAGGTAGTCGCTGCGCAGGCTGGATTGATCGAAGCGACCCCCCCGGCGCCAGCAGGGCAGGGGCGTGATCGTAGGGGTGGCTGTGGCGGTGGGCGTCGCTGTAGGTGTGGCAGATGGCGTCGGAGTAAGGGTAGGAGGAATGGTCGCCGTCGGTGCGGCGGTCTCCGTCGGTGCTACAGTCAGGGTGGCGGTGAAGGCTGCCCCAGGGGGAGCCGCCATTTCAGCCGGATCGACCGCCGCCGTACAGGCAGCCAGGCACAGCAGGACCAGAAGGCAGGCCCAGGACAACCCAGAGTACTTCCGGGCAAGGGTTGGTACCGTCTGGCTGGGGAAGATACGCTGGTTCGCAGTCATTGCCAGCCAATCATACCCGATAGTCCGTATGCAGGGAGCATTAATTCAGAAACGCGCCCCTGATCTCCCCGGCGGCGCGATAAGACAACCCTTAACATACGAATTTTATAACTCGCACAGCTAGGTGTGAGAGTGCCTGGACGGACCAGGCCATCTAAACACTCACGAGCACCCTTTAACTGCGCTACTGCCTATTTTTGTCCTTCTGCGAATCTCAGCGCGGTTCTACCACAAACTTGATGGCGGTGCGGACTTTCTCATCGATCTCCACATCCACGAACTCCGGTATGAAGATAACGTTGAATCCGTCCTCTGCCAGATAACTTTTGGCCAGAGCCATCGCTTTGACAGCCTGGTTTATCGCGCTGGCGCCGATGGCCTGCACTTCAACATGCTGAGTCTCCCGAAAGACGCCAGCAATTGCCCCTGCTACGGCGGATGTGCGCGATTTACCGGATACTTTGATAATGTCCATGTCACTCTTCCTCCCCGATATGCCATCGCGCGGTCCCGACCGGCTGCGTTGCAAGACCGTTACAGGAACGATATCGGTAATCAGATTCTACAAGATTATTGCGCGATTAGCAACAATTTTCAAATACTAAAAAGCATTTTGAATCCACCAATTTGTCCAGAACACCGGTTCCTGAGATTCGAATCTTGGTGAAACGCCCATTTCGTTGTAAACTATCCCTGCACATCCCGTCTTTATACCGGCAAACGACACTGGAGGTTATCGATGGACCCTACGACCTACTCAGATTTGAACGTCTCGCCGCGCATCTTGTTGGGCCCGGGACCGAGCATGGTCCCGCCGCGCGTGCTGCGCGCCATGGCGACTCCGCTGGTTGGTCACCTCGACCCGCAATTCCTGGAGCTGATGAACGAAGTCCAGCACATGCTGCGCTATCTGTTCCAGACGCAGAATGAACTCACCATCCCCGTCTCGGGAACCGGCAGCGCCGGAATGGAAGCCGCACTGTGCAATTTCATCGTACCCGGCGACCGGGTCCTGGTCTGCGTGATGGGATACTTCGGCGAGCGCATGGTCGAGATCGCCGGGCGCTACGGCGCCCAGGTGGATCGCCTTGACCGCCCCTGGGGACAGGTATTCCACCCTGACGAGGTCGAAGCGACACTGAAGGGCAAGAACTACAAACTGGTGGCGCTGGTGCACGCCGAGACCTCCACCGGAGCCTGCCAGCCGGGAATAGCCGAGATCGCCGCGGCTGCCCACCGCAGCGGCGCATTGTTGGTGCTGGACACGGTCACCTCGCTGGGCGGTTTGCCGGTGGAGATCGACGCCTGGGATGTGGACGTGGCATACAGCGGCACGCAGAAATGCCTGTCCGCTCCCCCCGGACTCGCTCCCTTGACCGTCTCGCCGCGGGCGCGCGAAACGCTGCGCTCCCGGCGTACGCCGGTGGCGAACTGGTACCTGGACCTGAGCATGGTGGAGAAATACTGGGGCAAGGAGCGCACCTACCACCATACCGCGCCGATCACCATGAACTACGCCCTGCGCGAGGCGCTGCGCCTGGTTATGGAGGAGGGATTGCAGGAGCGCTTTGCCCGCCACCGGGCCAACGCCGAGCTGCTTTGGGAGGGCCTTGAGGCGCTGGACCTGCCTTTGCTGGTCGCCGCGCAGCACCGCCTGCCCACGCTCTCCACGCCCCAGATCCCGCCCGGCGCAGAGGACGCCGCCATCCGCCGCCAGCTGTTGGATGACTACAACATCGAGATCGCTGGCGGGTTCGGACCGCTCAAGGGTATGGTTTGGCGCATCGGCCTGATGGGTTTCAGCAGCCGGCGCGAGAACGTGACCCTGCTGCTGGCGGCCCTTGAACACATCCTGCGCCATTGAAATCAACCCACCGCAGAGACGCAGAGAATGCCGGGAAACTATACCTCAATGAATATACCCTATGCAGAAATTGACTGGCAGGCCTGGCGAGACGAGTTCCCGGGATTGCAGAAGAGCACCTATCTGAACACCGTATCGCTGGGACAGCTCTCGCGCCGCTCGCGCTCGGCGGTCAACCGCTTCCTGGACCTGTGGACCGAGCGCGGCGCGTCGGCCTGGTACAGCTGCTGGCTGGCGGAGGTGGATGGCTTGCGGCGCGAGTTCGCCCGCCTGATCGGCGCCGGGCTGGACGAGGTGGCGATCATGCCCAACGTCTCATCGGCCCTGGCGGCAGTGGGATCGGCGCTAGATTTTTCGACGCGCTCTGGGGTGGTGTCCTGCGAGCTCGACTTCCCCACCCTCACCTACCATTTCCTGGCCAAAGCCCCGCTGGGCGTGGAAACTCGCATCCTGGCCTCCCCCGACCGCATCCAGGTGCCTTTGGAGGCCTTCGAGGGCGCCCTGGACGAGCGCACCGCCCTGATCGCCACCAGCCGGGTGTACTTCACCAGCGGCTACATCCAGGATGTGGAGGCGCTGGCGGAGATGGCTCACAAACACGGGGCATTGTGCCTGGTAGATGACTACCAGGGGACGGGCCAGGTACCGATCGATGTCAGGCGCAGTGGTGTGGATTTCCTGGTGACCGGCGGCTTGAAATGGCTGATCGGCGGGCCAGGCGTGGCTTACCTGTACGTGCGCCGCGAGCTGGCTGCCCGCCTGGCTCCCAGCGTCTCAGGCTGGTTCGCGCACCGCCGCCAGTTCGACTTCGACCCGTACACCCTGGAGTACCGCGACGACGCACAGCGCTTCGAAGCCGGCACGCCAGCGGTGGCAGCCGTGTACGCCGCCAAAGCCGGCCTGGAGATCATCAACGAGATCGGCCCACACGCCCTGCGCCAGCGCACCGCGTCCCTCAACCAGGACCTGGTGGGGCGCCTGCGCGAGCAGGGCTACCGGCTGCGCATCCCTGAAGACCCAGACAGGCACTCCAGTATCACCATCCTGGAGACCGAAGACCCCCTCCGCGTGGTGCACCTCCTGGCAGACCGGCGCATTATCGTCGATAAGCGCCCGGGTGCGGTGCGCGTGTCCCCATACTTCTACAACACGTTCGAGGAAAACGGGGTCATCGTCGATGCGTTGGGAGAGATATTGAGATAGGCTCCATCTGAGATGTTGTTTTCGGGTGTTTTTGTGGGGCTTCGCCCCACAAAAACCCGATAGAAAAAAATGGGGAGGATGCAATCGCCCGACCCTTGCCACGCCTGAAGGAGTGTGGCAGAATAGGCTAACTATGTCGCGCTGGATCTACTTCATCCTGGCAATACTGGTGGGAGCCGTTGGTGGCTTGCTTTACGGCTGGGTGGTCAGTCCGGTAGAATTCGTGGACACCACTCCCGACACGCTGCGCATCGACTACAAGAGCGACTACGTGCTGATGACCGCCGAAGCCTTCAGCGTGGATAAAGACATTGGCCTGGCAGTCAGCCGCCTGACCTGGCTCGAATCCAGGCAGCCGCTGGATACCGTGCGCGAGGCGATCCTGTTCGCTGAGCGGCAGGGCTACACCGACGCCGACGTGGCCCTGATGCGCAGCCTGGCGGACGTCCTGGAGGCCATCAGCCCGGTTGGACAGGGAGCGGCGCCATGAGAGAGAACCGCGGTTCCTGGTACCTGCTGACCGGCGTGGTGATCGGCATCGCCCTGGGCTTGCTGTACGCCTGGGTGCTGCGACCGGTGCAGTACACCAATACCTCCCCAAAGACCTTGCGCGCCGATTATAAAGACCACTACCGCGGCATGATCGCCGCGGCATACCTGTCCAACG
>CAZGIX010000171.1:0-10522 GCA_964525785.1 uncultured Anaerolineaceae bacterium | reverse complement strand
ACCAGCGCCGCCTTGTGCTGAGGGAAAATGAGCGCCCCCTTTTTCTCAGCCAGGTACAAATAGTTCTTATCTAACGTATTTTTGGCATTGTGGGCACAGGCTGCCAGGCAGGCGCCGCACAGGATGCATCCCTGCCGGGGCGGGCCTTCGCCGCCGAAATACGGATCGGGTGTTTCTTCCTCTGGACCAAAGTAAATCCCAAGCTGAACCGGGCCGTAGCTTTCCCGCACATCCATCGCGGCGGCTGTCTGCTCCAGCCATCCATCCTGGAGATGTGTGACCGGGCAGGTGGTGCGTCCAAGCATTTGGGAGGCGGTAGCATAGTGAGGGCGCAAGTCGGCCTCCCAGTCGATGCCCAGGTCTGCCCAGGCAGGGTCTCGATAAAAGGCCTGCTTCGGCTCGAGCAGGACGGCTGCATATACCAGGCTGCCGCCGCCCACTCCCACTCCGCCGACGATGTTGACATGCTTAAAAAAGCGCTGCGTGAACAATCCTTTGAGACCCAGGGCGGGCATCCAGAATAAATCACGCATCGATTGGCTGGCTTTTTGCAGGTCCTCGTCATCAAAGCGACGACCTTGTTCCAACACCGCCACCCGAAAGCCCTTCTGGCTGAGACGATACGCCGCCACGCTTCGCCAAAGCCGGAACCGATCACAATGGCATCATAGTCCATCCATCACCTCCCGGCTTTGCAGGACAAAAGGAAAAGCCAGGCGCCGGAACGGTCCAATATCAGCCAGGGTCATTCCCAGCACCATCATTGAGTCGATGCGGCGCAGCTCGTCAACGATGAATGGCCAGGGAAAGGGATTATCGGCTCGGTAGTGCATCGCCAGGCCTGATTTGCGATCGAGATGCGAGGCCTGGTGGACGATAACCATCGAAAATCGACTCTCGAAGCGCCCTTTGCGCAGCACCAGATTTACCGCGTTCCCCTGCGAGTCAAATTCCTTACCCCACCAGCCGCCCAAACCAGTGATCACCAGAAGCGGTCCCCAGATTTTCCGCAGCCAGGCAGGTCCGACGAAGGCGCCGCGGAAGATCCCGGTCAGCGAGCTGATCTCCGGCGGGTCCAGATCGGTAAACAGCCGGTGGATAGCCGTCAAGGACATCTGATTCAATGTATCAATGGACTGGATCATACATAACTCACGGGGATTGCTATCAGGCGCACAACCTCACGCCACAGATCGTGCATCCGGTACACACCTAACCGTGATTACTTGGAAAGCTCTGCGCACTATTATCATAGCAGATATTGATGAGTACAAATACTTTGTTCTGAAAATTCTTCGATATAGCTTCGACAAGTCCCCTCTTGAGAAACAGCAGACGGGTGAACAGCGCCCAGAATTGAGGATTTGCCGCCGCCCACCAGCCCGGCGTGTGATATGGTGTTCTAAGGTATCTCAGATTGCTCTCCCCTATTCATGCGCACGGAGGGCTCCAGATAAGCCGCAGGTTGTTGGGTGGGATACATAGCTGCATAGCTTTCACCCGTCGGCTCAAATTTGATTTGGTCCGGCTTTTCCAATGCGGACTGAGTGGAGCTTACTATCTGAGCAACGGCTGTGAACCACAGATTGCCTACCAATATTCCGTGATGCCATACTCCTCCTCCCGAGTCGCCTGCTTGAATGGGACGTCCTTCTGGACCTTTGAGCTGAATCACCGGCACCCCACGGATGTCAACAACCGATTCGACCTTTGCTTTGATCAGGGTCACTTTATTACTCATCGTTCCAACCCGCTGCGCCACCATAACGACATCTCCAGGCTGTACTTGTCGATGATCACCTTCCATGAAAGCCTGAGGCTGCCCGGCTTGTTCTAGCGGAGAGTTCAGGACGAGGGTGCCTGAGTCTAAATAGCGTATCTGGCTGAGGAACTCGGAACCGGATATGGTAGTTACCCTCTGACCTCGAGTATCATAAAACGTTACAACCGATCTTTCCTGCAATGCCTCCCCCCAGTGATTGTGGGTTACCAAGAGGGTTTCTTCGCCTTCCTTTACCAGAGAACCGAGGCCTTGTGCCTGGAGGACTTTCAATCCGCTATCGTCTAGCGGCAAGGAAATCTCGATCTGAAGAGTAGCGTTCAAGATATCAGTCAGATTACCCGGCTTGTGTTCCGGTTCGTCGGGCATGGCATATGCTTGAACGGATTGAAAGAATCCGGCTCCAAACATGCCTAACAAAACTGCGATTACACCCAAAACAACAATGCCTTTCATGATCCCACTTCTCCTTTCGCCTGATCGTTCTTAACCTGTTGACAGGTTAGCAATTCGGCGTTCGGAGAAGGCTTTGGGATCGTTCAGAGATCGTTAAACTGGGTAGATTTTGGCAAATTCAGGAAATTAAAACGTTAATGAAATCGAGTGTTTTCGGAGGCGGATGCTCCCGAAAACACTCGATTTCGTCCTCTAACTCCCGCCCCTTGGGGGACGAGTTCAATCGCTATCTGCCGGCGGCAACCCGTACAAGGAGCGATCTTCGGGCGATAGCTCTCGCACAGCGCAACATGCGTGAGCGTAATCTATCAATTCCTGGGCCGTATTCCAGACCGGCAGGATGACGATCTTGCCTGCATAAGAGACCAGGAGCTTGCTCCCATCCGGCGACCAGTCGACGCTGTCAACCACCGCCCCGATGAGGTAGCGCAGCACCTCCGACCCGCTGTGCGCATCCCTGACGAGCACCATCCCATCGGCTCCGCTGCTGGCAATGCGGTCCCCTGAAGGAGACCAGGTCAATCCCGTGACCTGTCCTGTGTGCCCGCTGAACTCCAACAGATTTTCGCCGGTCCCCGCATCCCAGATATCCCCTGTTCCTTGGAAACTGTAGGTGGCGATGCGCTTACCATCGGGAGACCATGAGGCTGCTATCACATCCGTTGTTTTAGTGGAAAACAACATTTTCCCCGTGGTCACATCCCACACCCTCAAGGGGTCATTTGTTCTCCAGATACCTGACCAGGCTGATGAAAGGATCTTATCCCCAGACGGCGACCATTCCAGAACGTTAATGTAGTTCCCTGCCTCCCCATGCCAAACGCCTTCGCTCGAATAGGAGTACAGGAGTCCTTTTTCTGCACCGCCCTGCGCATCCCAAATGCGGATCGAACCATCCGAGGCGACGCCGACGGCGATCAGGCTGCCATCCGGGGACCAAGTCGGGATTGTCTCCCCACCGGACCCTGGGGCGGTAATGGTGAGCAGTTCGGCGCCGGTCGCAGCCTCATATATTGTCGCCTTCCCATTATGCAATCCCAGGGCGAAGCGGTCGCCGGAGGGGGACCAGCTCGCATATAGGATCGAGTCGAATATTTTTTCGGTTTTGATCGCCAGGAGCTCGGTAAGGGAGGATGGATCCCATAGCCTGGCTCCGTGATTCGAAACAGACAGCACTCGATCTCCGGCGGGAGACCAAAGAGCCGAGGCTGGAGATTGATCTCCCACCAGGGTGGGCACCGGCGAGACATCCCAGACCATGATGGTGCCATCCGTGGTGCCGGTCGCCAGCCGCTGGCTGTCGGGCGACCATGCTGCCGTACTGTATCCCACCAAAAATTCACCGCGTTGCCCCCGCAAGGTGAAAAGCTCCTCACCGCTGGCCGCGTCCCAAATGCTGGCGCTACCATCTCCTAAAGCAGTGAGAATGCGGTCCCCTGCAGGCGACCAGGCGATCAATCTCATTTCAATCGATGGATTTCCCGGGTAGAGAGCGAATTGTTCCTCGCCTGTGGCGGCGTCAAAGACCTTTGGCCCGGCTCCACCCATAGGACCAGCCAGGATGCGCCCACCCGACGGCGACCATGCTGCCCTTAAATCGTTTTCGTCCGGGAAAGCGATAATCGTGAGCCGCTCTTTACCGGTGGCAGCATCCCAGACTTTCACCGTGCCGTCCCTGCTGGATGTCAGGATGCGGTCACCGGAAGGAGACCACTCGCCTGACCAAAGATATCTTTTATGGCCGCGCAGGGTGTAGATGGGCTCGCCAGTCTGCGCATCCCATACGATGGCGGTTCTATCCGCACTCGAGGTGAGAAGCCGATCGCCGGAGGGTGACCAGCGTAGGGTGACAATATATTCTTGGTGGCCCGATAATGTATGCAGCTTCTTCCCGGTGCGCGCGTCCCAAATCCAGGCTGTGCCGGAAGCATTGGTTATGGCGAGGTGATTCCCGTCGGGCGACCACTCGGCGCCGTTCCATGCTATCCATCCGGTGTAGCCTTCGATGTTGAACAATCGTTCCCCTGTGTTCCCATCCCACATGATCAATGCATCCGGCTCGGTCAGATTGGTGAGGATTTGAGAGCCGTCCGGCGACCAGAACGCAAATTTCAACTGCCCCTCATGGTCCAGCCTGAGGAGCTGCTCCCCGGTGGCGGCGTCCCACACCCTGGCGGTCCCGTCGAGGCTGGCAGTCAGCAGGCGCTTCCCATCCGGCGACCACTTTACCGAGGCTATGGCTCCATCATGTTGGAGAATGAGGCGCAAACGGCTTTTCAGGATCGCCTGACCCAGGGCCTGCTCGGCCTGCCAGGTGTAGGGGTAGTTCTCCAGCGCTTCCAGGGCCAGCAAGACGCCGATATCCTGCCCGCCTGTGTCGAGCTCGCGTAGCGCCATGGCAGCCAGGCCGATACTGGCCTGTCGTCGGGCTTCATTGCGCTGCGCTTCAGCTTCAGCACGCTGGGCTTCGGCCTCCACCTGGGCGGTGGCGCGCGCCTGGGCGTTGGCCTGGGCGGTAGCCTGCTGGGCAACGGCCAGTGTGCTGGCAAACTGGGCGTTCTGGCGTTCTTGCACTGCGACCGCTTCGGCAGTTGCGCGTGTGTTAGCTTCATTCAATGCTGCCTGTGCGCTCCGGCTGGCCCGCTGGCTGGCGAAGAGGGCAATCACCCCCAGGATAGCCACCAGCACCAGGCCGGCAGCCAGCGCCAGAACCGTACGCTGACGCCGGCGCTCGCGCTCCATCTGCTGGCGCTCACGCAGGCCAATCCCGGCCTGGATATATTCACTTTCGATCTCGCTCAGATCCTGAGGGCGCCACTTGAGCCAGGCCTCGGCTTCTGTCAAGGGAGCGCCATGCAGCAGGGCACCTTCATCCTGGCCGCTCTGCTGCCACTGGCGCAAGTTGCCGCGCAGGCGCTCCTCCCACAGGCGGAAGGCCCGGTCGGCGTCCATCCAGGCTTGAAAGCGCCCCCATTTAAGGATCAGGGCTTCGTGCACCACCTCGGCGATCTCGTGACCGGAAGCGTCCCGCCCGGTCACCACCAGGCGCCGGTCAGCCAAGCGCTGGATCAGGCTCCAGGAGTCGTCGCCCAGCTCCTCGCGGGTGGCGATGCGGCGGGTGTCTTCTGTGCCCTCCCCAGGCTGCACCAGCTGCACCAGGGCGCGGTGTGCCCGTTCTTGCTCATGGGCATCCAGATCGGCATACACCTGGTCGGCATAGGCCGACAATGCTCCTTCCAGGCAGTCCATGGCCTCGTAATCGGCGTGGGTCAGCCAACCGTCGGTCTGCCGTTCCCAGAGCTGGGTGAGGGTGAATTCCAGCAGGGGCAGGTTGCCGGGCTTCTCACCAACATCATCCAGGATGCGCTCCACCAGACCCGGCTCGAAGGCTGCTCCCTGCATCTCGGCAGGTTTCTCGACCGCCATGCGCAGCTCCTGGCGGGTCATAGGTCCCATGAGCAGGGAGGCTTCCTGCAAGGCATCCGCAAACGGACGGTGCGCCAGCGCCTTTCCCATGAAATCGGCGCGCAGGGTCAGCAGGATGGCGGATGAAGCATCTCGCAGGGTCCTGGCCGCATCAACGATCGCCAGCAGCTCGTCGATGAAGGCTCTCTGAAGTTTTACCTCCGGGCACAGGGTATAGAGCTCCTCGAACTGGTCGACGACCAGGAGGAGCTGCCGGGTTTCAGGTGAATCCGCTCGAATGCGATCGACGACCTGCGCCAAGCCCACTTCCCCCCTGGCGAACCGCTCGGCCAGCTTGCGCGTCTCGGCCAGGAGATCGATCTTGCTCAGTCCGGGTTCGAGCAGCGGCAGGATGGCCCCTGCCAGGGCATAGAAGGGCTGGCTGCCGGGGCGGAAGATGACGAACTGGTAGCCGCCTGATTTGCGCAGTCGAGGTAATAACCCGGCTAACAGGGCGGAGGATTTACCCGAGCCGGAAGAGCCGACGATCACCGCCATCAGCTTCTTTGAGCGGATAGCCTGCTCCAGGGAGGAGACAAAGGTCTCCCGCCCGAAGTAGAAAGGCGCATCGGCCTCCTGGAAGGCAGCCAGGCCGCGGTAGGGGCATTTGCCCACCTGGCGAGGCGGCCGCCTGCCTTCAGGCGCCAGCGCCTCGAGCGAGGTCAGGAGTGGGAACTCAGCTGGCAAGCCTTCGATGACCAGCTGGGAGATGCGCTCGGGGCGGTGGATATCCTTGAGCAGGTGGCGGCCCAGATCGCACAGGCTCACGCCGGGCGGCAGCTCGTCCTGCACCAGGGCAGTGGTCGTCTCAGAGAGCAGCACCTGGCCGCCGTGACCCACGTGGGCGATGCGCGCGGCACGATGCACATCCATACCCACATAGCCTTCCTCGGCGCTCCAGGGCTCGCCGGTGTGGATGCCCATGCGCACCCCTACCACAACACCTTCCTGCCATTTATACCCGGCCAGCTTGTGCTGGGCTTCAACGGCTGCGCAAACTGCCTGGGTGGCGCGCGAGAAAGCCACGAAGAAGGCATCCCCCTGCGTTTCCACTTCATGCCCATGCCAATTGGCAAAAGCCTCGCGCAGGATGCGGCGCTGGTCGGCTAAAACGGCGGCATAGCCTTCGCGCAGGCGGTGCAACAATAAAGTCGAGCCTTCGATATCGGTGGAGAGGAAGGTGACCGTGCCTTCGGGCAGATCTGTGAACGGGATTTGGGCAGCTGCTTGAGGCTCCTGGATGACTTGTGCGCCTGCTGCCGTAACGGCCAGCTCGTCCTGGCGGATTTTTTCGTAGAGTGACTTGGTCGCTACGGCCGGCTCAATACCCAATTCCTCCTGCAAGATCTTCCGGCAAGTCTGGTACTGGACCAGGGCTTCGCCTCGCTGCCCGCTGCTGGCAAGCAGTGTCATCATCTGGCGGTGGGCTGTCTCCATCAATGGGTCCAACTCCAGCAGGCGCATGGCGTGGGCTATGCCGGTCTTATATGCCCTGCGCTCGATTTCATAATCCACCAGATCGTGAAGGGCTTCCGCGGTCAGCCGGTGCAACCGCTCGCGCTCATACACCTGCCAATCTTCAAACCGCCGGCAGTCGAATACACTGAAACCTTCCAGGAATTCCCCCCGGTACAGATCCAAGGCTGCCGCAGCCTGATCCGCTGCAGCGGCGTTTAACCTGCCTTGCTTTTGTAACGCTCCCAGGCAGTCTTCCAGCTCAACCGCATCCAGCCAGACCTTCGCAGACGGGTTGATGGATACTTCATCCCGGCTAATGGTAATGCTCTCCCCCAGCACCTGGCGCAGGTTGGTCAGCACAACTCGAAGGTTGGCCATTGCCTGACTCTGCGTCCGCTCGTCCCACAACAAATCGGCCAGCACTTCACGCGGCTGCGGCCGGCGCGTGCTGGCAATATAAATAAGAAGAGCTTCCGCTTTTCGGGTAGTGAACCCTGTAACCAGCTCTCCACCACGTAGTATGCGCACCCCGCCCAGGGTGAAGATCTCCACCGTTGTGTCCATGCCAACCTTCCTGCTGGATCACTCTTATAGTTTATAGCAGAATGCGATCAGGGAATCAATAGGCGGTTTGCTTTGTGTCTGTAATAAACATGTTGGGTGAGTTTTAAAGCTCCACCTGGCGATCGAAATTGCTTGTATGTGTGGTGACAATGCCACACTTGTAAGCCAATTTCTGGTCCAAGTGCGTGTGTTATGTGGGCGGAAGGGGCGCGTGCGGATCAGCGGCACAAGTTGCTTTCGATCGATTGTCGCCGATATAGTTGCCTTCTACGATCAGGACGCTGATTTCAACGTAGTAATTTTGTTCTCTTGGTCACTCCATCCTGCCAGTAGTATACTCATATCGCGTCCGGAATGCGACTATCTATGAATATCCTCGTCACTGGTGCAACCGGCTATGTCGGCGGGCGGCTCGTCCCTCGCCTGTTGGAACAAGGCCATACCGTTCGTTGTATGGTGCGCGATCCTGCGCGTCTGCAAGGTCGTAACTGGAGCGACAAGGTAGAAGTGGTTGTAGCCGACGTGCTCGATTCAACTACGCTACCAGCAGCTTTGCAGGGGATTGATGTGACTTACTACCTGGTCCACAGTATGGGCGGTGGGCATAATTACCACGTCCGCGATCTAGTGGCGGCACGCGCCTTCGGCTTTGCCGCCCGAGAAGCCAATGTCAGCCGCATCATCTACTTAGGCGGCCTGGGTGATTCGAACCAACAACTCTCGGAACACTTGCGCTCTCGTCAACAAACCGGCGATGCCCTGCGCCTAGCCGGGGTGCCAGTTACCGAGTTCCGCGCCGCTATCATTGTTGGTTCGGGATCGCTTTCCTTTGAGATGGTGCGCTACCTGACAGAACGGCTGCCCATTTTAATCGGCCCACGGTGGTTCTACAACCGCGTTCAGCCGATCTCGATCCGCAACGTACTCGATTACCTGACCAATGCCCTGGATGCTCCGGCAAGCCAGGGGCGTACAATCGAAATCGGCGGATCAGATGTGCTGACTTATGCTGACATGATAACCCGTTACGCTGAAGTGCGTGGCTTGAAACGCTGGCTGATTGCTGCTCCCGTGATCCTCCCTCAGCTTTCCTGGTATTGGATGCACCCATTTATGCCTATACCCAGGGCCATCGCTCAGCCGTTGATCGAGGGTATGAGTCACGAAGTCATCGTACGTGACGATCTGGCTCGCCAGCTTTTCCCACAAATCGAACTGATGGACTACAAGACCGCCGTGAAGGCTGCCCTTGCACGCCTGGAAGCCGGTGCAGTCGAAACTGCCTGGAGTGATGCGCTGGTGACCACTCAAGGGAACATTCCACCGGTCATTCTTACTACTCATGAAGGCATCACATTGGAGCGCCGCCAGCTGGTCGTTCAGTCTACCCCACCGGCCGTCTTCAACGCCTTTAGCTCCTTGGGCGGTGATACTGGCTGGTTATTTAGAAATTGGATCTGGCAGGTGCGCGGCTTAATAGACCATATGGTGGGCGGTGTGGGCATGCGCCGTGGTCGCCGCCACCCGGTTGAAGTACGCGTTGGCGACGCTCTGGATTTCTGGCGCGTGGAAGCGGTGGAGCCAGATCGCTTGTTACGCTTACGGGCGGAGATGAAGCTGCCCGGCCTTGCCTGGCTGCAGTTCCAATCAATGCCTCTGCAGGATGGCAGTACTCTGCTGGTTCAGACAGCGTTCTTTGCCCCCAAGGGCGCGTGGGGATGGGTTTACTGGTATGGGCTTTATCCAATCCACGGTATGATCTTCAGCGGGTTGATCCGTCGCTTGGCGATAAGGGCGAAATCCGCAATAGTCGAGGGTCCGGGCTGACCAGCTTTCCCCACGGCACTACCTGCTTGTCCAACCCCCACACTTCCGGCGCTCGTTCTTCGACTCTCACCTAAATACATAGGCAATACCCACCATCCGGTCTTTGCCCAAAACTTCCTCCAAACATACGGGGCAGCCCGCGGGTATGCCAATAGCATGTGTGCTTAGAAATATCCAAAGAAGCAAATCTATGGATTCGGCACCACGTGAATGATCCCGGTCATACTAGGATGGAGCAAGCAGTGATAAGGATAATCACCCACAGAGGTAAAAGTGAACGAGAATTTTTGGTCGGTAGCAAGTACACCGCTGTCCCATACGCCTGTATCGCTGGTGGCAGTGTGGTTCATTTGGCCAGTGTTTTCCCACTCGACTTTCTCGCCAACATGGACGGTGATTTCGGCTGGTTGAAAAGCAAAATCGACAATCAAAACTTTTCCGGGCTCTACGGTGACGGTTGGAGTGGGAGTGGAATTCGTGCCCGCATGTTGAAGTATGAGCGGTAGATGAAGTAGGACTGACTGGGTAGCAAGAGCAATACCATAACCAGTTGATAAGAAAGTTGCCAGTGTGATCAAAAGGATCGTCGAAAAAATGAGGCGTTTTCTAGAGGACCGATCTGGGTTGGACATATGCTGCTCCTTACCAATAAAGATGGAGAAGGTTCACCTACTTTCATTTACGGGAGAGAATGCATATTGGATGTATTGTCCGTTTTGGCCGCGAAGGGTGGCGCCTGTCGGTTGGTCCTAATATTAACGTATGGGTGGGAGATGGTCAGCTGTGCCGATCTTGATACACGTCACCATGTGATCTATTTCAAGAGGCCTCTACCTACTTCTCAGGAAATAGGATCGTAGAACAGTAAGCCGGGAGAACCATCAACACGGATTGACTTCACATGTAAAGATGTCGTCCCGAGATTCGGCTAAACCGCCGAAGGCGGTATTCGGGGATGAAATAACAGCGTAC
>CAZGIX010000170.1:0-10592 GCA_964525785.1 uncultured Anaerolineaceae bacterium | reverse complement strand
ACCAGGCTTTCGCACTGCTTGTCTCGGCAAATTCGCGACTTTGAGAAAGCCATGGGAAAAGATTGGCAATCGCTGGACAAATAAGCCATCCTCATGTAAAATTACCTGCCGTGGTTTCGGTTGACCCATTGTATTTTCGGAGGCAAGACTTTGGCTAATATCAAGTCCGCAATAAAACGTAATAAGCAAAACGAGAAGCGACGCCAGCGCAACCGCGTCTTTCGTGGTCGTGCCCGCACCTATTTAAAGAAAGTCGACACAGCGATTGCAGGCAACGACCTTTCCAGTGCACAGGACGCGGCTCGCGAGGCGATCAGCGCTCTGGATAAGGCCGCAGAGAAGGGCGTTCTGCACAAGAATAACGCAGCCCGCCGGAAAAGCCGCCTGATGCGGCGTCTTGCAAAGCTCGAGCAGCAAAAGGCTTAAGACGCCTCTCCTCCACTAACCAGGCAACCCTTCTTTTTGATAGAAATCAGCGGGAGCTGCATGAGCGCTCCTGCTTTTTTCGTATCGGTCACTGTGCAGCCAAACCGGGCATGTTATAATCCCTCCATGCGGGAGAGCGTGAGGCTGTTCTGCCCGATCATTGACCCCACCAGGTGATACCATGTTTGAGCAAGAGCAGCTTGCGGTTGAAGCTCAAATCCAGTCCTACTGCACCCAACAGGACCTTCCCCTTTCGGTCGAGATCCAGTGGTCTCCGATCCCCTTCTCCGGGGAATGGGGTATTGCCACCTCCTTCTTTCAGCTTGCCGCCCAGGAAGGACGGCTGATCAAAGAGCGCACCGGCAAGGGCATTAACGTTCAAGAACGCGCCCAGGAGATTGCCGCCGATGTAGCTGGATTGTTACAGGGAACCAGCAGTTTCTCGCGGGTGGAGGCGGTGCGGGGCTACCTCAACCTGTATTTCCCTACCGGCGAATTCGCCCGCCGGTTGGTGGATGGGGTGCTGCAGCAAGGGGCGGATTATGGACGTGGCGCGCCGAAGGGCGAGCGCGTCATGGTGGAGTACGCCCAACCCAACACCCACCATTCATTTCACATGGGCCATTTTCGCAATGCGATCCTGGGGGAGGTACTGGCCCGCCTGGTAGAGTTCGCCGGTTTCGAGACCATCCGTGCCACCTACCCGGGCGATATCGGACTAGGTGTGATCACCATTGTTTGGGCTTACGCCAGGTTCTTCCAAGGTCAAGAACCGCAGGGTGTGCACGAGCGCGGCCAATGGCTGCTGAAGATTTATGTCGAGGCCACCGACATGCTCACTCCAAAAGAAGGCGATACCCCTGAAGAACGAGAGCGCCGGGACGCCTATGAGGCTGAGCGGCGCGAATTCTACCGCCGTTGGGACACTGGCGATCCTGAGGTCCGGGAGCTGTGGCTGCGCACCCGGGAGTGGAGTCTGCAGGAGCTGTATGATATCTTCGAGATGCTCGACATCCACATGGACGTGTGGTTCTTCGAGAGCGAGGTGGACGATCTTGCCAAGCAGATCGTCGAAGAGCTGGTCGCCCGCGGCATCGCCGATGATGAGCGCCCGCAAAACGGTCCGGTTATCGTCAAGATCGACGAAAAACTGGGGCTTCAGAAAGAAAAGTACCACACCAATATCGTCCTGCGCAGCGATGGCACGACCCTGTACCTGACCAAAGACCTGGCACTGGCGAAGGTCAAGTTCGAGCGCTACCACGTGGATCGCTCGATCTATGTCATCGATAATCGCCAGAGTATGCACATGCAGCAAACCTATAAGATCCTGGGTCTGATGGGCTTCCCCCAGGCGGAGAAATGCTTCCACCTGGCTTATGGGTTCGTCAGCCTGCCAGAGGGCGCCATGTCGGCCCGCCATGGGCGGCTGATATTATTTAAGGATGTTCTTGATGAAGCCATCCGGCGTGTGCTGGCGGTTATCGCTGAGAAGAACCCGAGTATGCCGGAGGCACAGCGCCAGGTCGTTGCCCGCCAGGTGGGATTGGGTGCCATGGCCTACGCCATGCTGTCGGTCGATAATAATAAAGATATCGTCTTCGACATGGATGCCGCGCTGAACTTCGATGGGCACACAGCTCCATATATCCAAAACGCCTATGTGCGCGCCAACAGCATCCTGCGCAAAGCTGGCGCGCTGCCGGTCCATGCTGATTTTAATTATAAGCTGACCCCACACGAGGTGCAGCTCATCGACATGCTATCGCGCTTTCCCAGCATCCTCCGCCAGGCAGCTCAGGAATACAAACCTCTGCTCATGGCAAATTACGCCTACGAGCTTGCCAGCACTTTTCACAGCTTGTACCATGTTGTGCCGGTGCTGCAGTCAGAATCCCAGCAGGCCCGGGATGCCCGCTTGCGGTTGGTTGCTGCTGCCCGGCAGACCCTCGCCAATGCCCTGCGGCTGCTGGATATCCAATCTCCGGAGGTGATGTAATCACGTTGATATTCCCCTGAGAACGTTTCTAACTGCACCATAGTGATGCACCTGGCAACAGCAGTTTATCCAATCCTTACTCACCCCGCAGTATGGGGGGAATAGACCAATAAAGGAGCTTAATCACCTCTATGTCCCCGATCCGCACAATTATCATGGGCGCCGCAGGGCGCGATTTTCATAACTTCAACGTCTGCTACCGTAACAACCCGGCTTACGAGGTTGTGGCTTTCACTGCCACCCAGATCCCGGATATTGCGGGGCGTACATACCCGGCCGAGCTGGCTGGACCTCAATACCCGGCTGGCATTCCCATTTATGCCGAAGATGACCTGGACAGGCTGATCCGTGAATACAAAGCCGACCAGGTCGTTTTTGCCTACAGCGATGTCCCGCATGAATATGTCATGCACAAGGCTTCGCAGGTGCTCGCCGCCGGTGCAGATTTCCACCTGCTGGGTCCGAAAGCCACTCAATTGAAATCCAGCAAGCCGGTGATTTCCATCTGCGCTGTGCGCACCGGCTCGGGCAAAAGCCAGACCACCCGCCACGTATCCCTCGTTTTACGGGATATGGGCTTTAAAGTCGCCGCCGTCCGCCACCCAATGCCCTATGGCGACCTGGTGAAGCAGGCTGTCCAGCGCTATGCGACCTATGCGGACTTGGATAAGCACGAGTGCACCATCGAAGAGCGGGAGGAATACGAGCCCCACCTGGACAATGGTATCCTCGTCTATGCGGGCGTGGATTACGAGCGCATCCTGCGCCAGGCCGAGAGCGAAGTGGATATCGTCCTGTGGGACGGTGGCAATAACGACTTCTCGTTCTATGTGTCCGACTTCCAAATCGTGGTGGCAGACCCGCACCGGCCCGGTCACGAGCTGTCCTATTACCCGGGTGAGACCAACACTCGCATGGCAGATGTATTTGTGATCAATAAGGTGGACACAGCTGATCGTGACAATATTATTCAGGTGCGTGAGAACCTGCGCCGCACCAACCCCAAGGCGATCGTCATCGAAGCCGCCTCTCCGCTGTTCGTAGATGACCCGGATGCGATCCGCGGCAAGCGCGTTCTAGTCGTAGAGGATGGTCCTACCCTGACTCACGGGGGTATGGCCTACGGGGCGGCCTGGATGGCAGCTCGGCGCTTCGGAGCGGCGGAGATCGTCGACCCGCATCCCTATGCAGTAAATTCCATCAAGGCTACCTATGAGAAATATCCCAGCACCGGCGCCATCCTGCCGGCGATGGGCTACGGTGAAGCGCAGATGCGTGACCTGAAGGAAACCATCAACCGCGCCGACGCCGATCTGGTTCTGGTCGGGACGCCTATCGACCTCAAGCGCCTGATCGATATGAACAAGCCCTCCCAGCGCGTGCGTTACGAGCTGCAGGAGATCGGGCAGCCGACCCTGGCGGAGCTGCTCAAGGTAAAATTCGGCAAGTAGACTATAGCAGGGTGTTTGCAGGACAGGCGCAAACACCCTGCTTTACTTTTGACAGATCCTTGTATGCCCATCTTATCCTGGGCCTCAAAGACGCCTCCCGTACCTTTGCCGGCCAGGTTGGAGCTGGATAGTGTTATCTATCCCCAGGGGACCGGCTACCCCGAGTCCGCAGTCCAAAACCAGCTCATCCTGGGTGATAACCTGGCGGTGATGTCGGCCCTGCTTCCGGAATACGAAGGGCGGATCCAGCTGATCTATGCCGATCCGCCCTTTTTCACGAACCGGCGCTACCCGGCGCGGGTGGGAAGGCAAGAAGACTCGCGCCGTCCCCAGGATTGGAAGCTGGCCGAAGGCTATCCGGATCACTGGCCCGACCTGGACGCCTATCTGGATATGCTCTACCCACGTCTGGTGCTGATGCACCGCCTACTGGCGCCTACCGGCAGTCTGTACCTGCACCTGGACTGGCACGCGGACGCCTATGCCCGCTTGCTCCTGGACGAGATCTTCGGAGCGGACCGTTTGCTCAACGAGATCATCTGGGTTTATCACGGTCCATCCCCCATCCGCAATGCATTCAACCGCAAGCATGATACCATTCTGGTCTACACTAAGTCCAATAGCTATACTTTCAATGCCGACAATGTACGTGTGCCTTACGACCCGAGCACGGTGAAAACCTTCGCCTCATCGCCTAAGGCGGGTTTTGGAAAGATTCCGGACCTGAAACGCGGCAAGGTGCCGGAAGACTGGTGGTATTTTCCGGTGGTTGCCCGCCTGCACCGGGAGCGCACCGGCTATCCTACCCAGAAACCGGAAGCCCTGTTGGAGCGGGTGATCCTGGCCTCTTCGAACCCCGGGGATCTGGTGGCGGATTTTTTCTGCGGCTCGGGTACGTCGGCTGTCGCAGCTCACCGCCTGGGCAGGCGTTTTATCGCCTCGGATGACGCCTGGCGCGCCGTCCACACCACACGCTCGCGCCTGGTGAGCGCTTCCGATCAGCCCGTTCGACTGTACCACGCTCACCAGCCCGGTGTCATCCCGCCCTCCGCAGTAAGCGTCGACGAGAAATACAATCACGCGCTGGAGGTGAAGACCACCCAGGAGTCCCTCGTGCTCTCTATCCGTCGCGCCCTGGCTTCCGAGCTGGATTATTGGGAAGTCGATCCGGACTGGGATGGAGCCGTCTTTCGCTCGGCGGTCCAGGCGCTGCGCCCGCGGGGTAAGGATGCCATCGCGGTTGAGTTAGAATTGCCTTTAAGCTGGTTGGGGGAGAGGCTGGCAGTGCGCTTTGTGGAGATAAACGGCGATCGCGCTCAGGTGATCATCGAAACTCACACATCCAGGCGATAGCCAACGCCCCGGATGGTCTTTAGGATCCTGGGGTTGCGCGGGTCTTCCTCCAGGGCGCGGCGCAGCCAGCTGATGTGGACATCCAATGTGCGCGTGTCTTCGGTGTACTGCGTGTTCCACACCTCACTAAAGAGCCACCCACGCTCAAGTAATTCACCCGGGTGCTGCATGAATACCCGGAGTAAATTGGCTAACCGAGGAGTTATTTTTACTTTCCGCTTTTGACATTTTAGTTGATTATGCTCTAAATCAAGTTGAATTTGACCTAATTTTATAATCTTCCTACCTTCGGTTGGTATATATGTCTTAATGCGGTTAGCTAACTTTCTGAAAGTAAATGGTAGTATTAATTCTTCGTTAGGTTCGAATTTCTTATTTCTTTGTTCCTCCCCATGCTCTGGATTTGTGATAATAAGTACTGATAGGTCTAAATTCAGCTCTTTTAGGTCATTATATATTTGTATGCCATTGGTTATCATGTCAATCGCGTTTAGAACTACAAGATTCGGTTTATTATCGCGAAGCTGCTCTAGACCGACCTTACCAGATGGTACTGTTTCCACCTTATAACCAAGCTTCCGTAATTGACTAATATGGGGCTTGCTTTTGTGAGTATTTATCCACAAAATGCTTCCATGCTCTGGAGTCAAGGTAGATATTTTTAATTTGAGATCATGAAATGCGAATGGAATGGATATCTCATTCTCAAACCTGAATTTTTTATCCTTACTTCCACCAGTGCTGATTAATATTATCGGAAGATTTTCGTTTCTTATTCTCAATAATTTACAAAAATAATGTGGTGAGGTGCGGAGATAGGCAGCATTTAATATAACCAGGTTGGGGTTAAATTCTGATAATAATCTCAATGCCTGGGTTCCCGTAGTGGCGACCTCAATAGTATACCCACTCTCACGGACAAATGGAATAAATGTGTGACCTTCGATCCGCTTGTCATCAATCCAAAGGATTTTTGCTGACATAATGTCCTATCCACAAAAAATCCCCTTTGGGAATCCCCCATGAGGGGTAAGGAATTATACCCGCAACCTTAAAAAAATGTAAAGAGGACTGGGGCAAAATTTTAACATTTAATATCATTTGCATACCCGCTAACCGCGTGTTAGAATACAATCTGACTTTAGGAATTGGAAGAGTGAGCTATGTCTGATATGGTGGAAGTCGTCATCGATAGCATCCGGGTCAGCCTGATGTCGCAGCAGCGCATCGTCATCCTGCGGGAGGTAGACGCTGAGCGCTACCTGCCGATCTGGATCGGCGTATATGAAGCTGAAGCGATCACGATTGCCCTGCAAGAAGTTGAGGTAGCCCGCCCGCTTACCCATGACCTGTTGAAGAACTTATTCGGGGTCTTCAACGCTCATGTGGTGCGTGTCGAGGTGGCCGCGCTGCACGATGATACCTTTTTTGGAAATATTGTTGCTGAAGTTGACGGGAAGACACTCAACATCGACTCGCGTCCATCCGACGCATTGAACCTGGCGGTACGCACGCATGTCCCCATCCTGGTGGCGCGCTCGGTCATGGACTCTGCCGGCATTATCCCCGAGGAGGATTTGCAGGAGGAGGAAAGTCAGCCAGCGCCGGCGGCGCCCGCTCTGCCGGATGAGGAAAGCCAGGAGCGGCTGTCGATCTTCGAAGATTTCTTGGAGAAGCTGGACCTGGAAAAAAGCGACGACGACGAAGGGGAAGACGAGCAGAAGAACTGACCCCTGCCGACCATCCCTATGACCGGGGTATGCCAGGCTTCGTCGTGCCCGGACCAGTTCCCCCGGTTTTTCATTTCTGAGTGCCTTTGGATATGGACGATTTTGCCCCTCCCGAAACGAATGAAGCCCAGGCTATAGCCACCGTTCCACACAGCCGCGAGGCAGAAGAAGCGGTGATCGGCTCGGTGTTGATCAACCCTGAGGCGTATTACGATGTCGCCCAGTTTTTGCAGGGGGATGATTTTTACATCCACCGCCACCGTTGGATCTGGGAGGCCTTTACCAGCCTGCACGAAAGGCGCGCCCCGATCGACTTTCTCACCGTATCCGAAGAGCTTGGACAGATAGGCCATCTGGGGGAGATCGGCGGACCGGCGTACCTGTCGACGCTGATCAGCAATGTGCCCACCTCGCTGCATGCCGCCGCCTATGGGCGCATAGTCGAGGAGAACTCCATCCGCCGGCGTATGCTCTCGGCAGCCAATGAGATCGCCCGTGTGGCGTATCGAGAGGATAACAGCATCGAAAACGTGATGGACAGCGCCGAAAAGGCGGTCTTCGGCGTCAGTGAGCGGCGCATGACCCGCGATCTGCAAACCATCAAGCAGGTGCTCAGCGATTACTACGACCGCATCGACCAGATTGCCAGTCGGGGCGAGGAGTGGTTTGGCGTACCCACCGGCTTTATCGACCTTGACCGCCTGCTGATGGGATTCCAGCCCTCGGATTTTATTATCATCGCCGGGCGTCCTGGCACGGGGAAGACCGCCTTCATGCTCTCGGCTGCCAAGTTTGCCGCCCAGACCCATAAGAAGCATGTGGCTGTATTTTCGCTGGAAATGTCGAACGAGCAGCTTGTGCAGCGCCTGATCTCCCAGGAGACCGGCATCGATTCGCAACGCCTGCGTACCGGCAAGCTGGAAGAGGGCGAATGGCCCATTTTTACCCAGGCGGTCGAAGCGTTGAGCGGTACGCGCGTGTTTTTGGATGACACCCCCGCCCTCACACCGCTGCAGCTGCGCACCAAGTGCCGCCGGCTGCATCTGGAGTTTGGCCTGGACCTGATCCTGGTGGACTACTTGCAGCTCATGTCCAGCGGCTCGCGCGCTGAGAACCGCGTGCAGGAAGTGTCATACATCTCGCGCAATATGAAGGTCCTGGCGCGCGAGCTGAATGTGCCCGTTCTGGCGGCTGCCCAGCTCTCGCGTGCCGTCGAGCAGCGCACCGACAAGGAGCCGCAGCTCTCCGACCTGCGCGAATCCGGCTCGTTGGAGCAGGATGCCGATATCGTCATGTTCATCCACCGCCCCGAGCTGTATGAGAAGGATACTCTCAAGCAGAATGTCGCCCAAATAAAGATCGCCAAGCACCGCAACGGGCCGGTCGGCACCATCGAGCTGATCTTCCGCAATAACCTGGCGAAGTTCGAGAATGCCGCCACACGTACAGTGGATCTTTCACGAGTGAAATGAAACCCGAGGACCTGCCCGCCCCCTCATTCAAAGGTTTTCCAGAGGGCAAAGCCCACCTGGTGCCCGTGCCGGGCCTATTTTTTCAGGAGCTTCTGCCGCAGATCGACCACCTGGGTGAGCTGAAAGTTACGCTGTATGCTTTCTGGCGCCTCGACCGCATGGAAGGGACGATCCGCTACCTGCGCAAGGCGGATCTCCTGGAGGATAATGAGCTGAGGCGCGGTATGGGAGTTCCCGCCCGCCAGGTTGCGGCGGCGATCGACGAATCGCTGAGCCGGGCTGTGAGGCGCGGCACGTTGCTTGTAGCTGCCGTCGCTGGCGAGGATGGCCCGCAGGAGCTGTACTTTATGAACACGCCCAAGGGCAGGGCCGCTATCCAGGCTATCGCCAACGGAGAGTGGCGCTACAGTGGGGACGCTTTGCAGCCGGTCGAGATCCGCGAGGATGTGCCCAACATCTTCCGCCTGTACGAAGATCACATCGGGCCGCTCACCCCCATGATCGCTGAAGAGCTGCGTGAAGCTGAGACGGCTTACCCTGCGGAATGGGTTGAGGAAGCCATGCGCATCGCCGTGGAGAACAATGCCCGCAGCTGGCGCTATGTGCATGCCATCCTCAGCCGCTGGAAAGAAAAAGGACGCCATGAGCGAAAAAATCGACGAGACACTGAAAAAGATCGCCGCCGGTACGCAGACTGGGAAGAGTCCTGAGCCGGAAAGCGGGGGTAGAACCCCGCCCCACGACCTGCCGGGCGATCCCAACTGCCCCATCTGCGGCGGGGTGGGCTACCTGCGCCAGGACCTGCCCCTGGGACATCCCGACTTCGGCAAGCTGGAGATGTGCTCCTGCCGGCATGGCGAGATCAGCCAGCGCATCCACAAGCGCCTTTTCGACCTTAGCAACCTGGACGAGCTCCAGCACCTGACCTTCGAGAATTTCCAGCCGCGCGGCCGCGTCGGCTTGCGCCCCGCCCACGCCGATACCCTGGAGCAGGCCTACAACCAGGCGCGCATGTTTGCCGAGAAATTGGAAGGCTGGCTGCTGCTGCAGGGCAGCTACGGCTGCGGTAAGACCCACCTGGCGGCGGCCATTGCCAACTTCGCCGTCGAGATGGGCGTGCCCACCTTGTTCATCACCGTCCCCGACTTGCTGGATATGCTGCGCTTTGCCTACGATGATCCCGAATCCTCCTTCGAAGAGCGCTTCGACGAGATTCGCGCCGCGCCTCTGTTGGTGATGGATGATTTCGGCACCCAGAATGCCACCCAGTGGGCCCAGGAGAAGCTGTTCCAGATCTTGAATTACCGCTACATCAACCGCCTGCCCCTGGTCGTGACCTCCAACCTGATGCTGGAGGAGATCGAAGGGCGCATCGCCTCGCGCCTGGACGATCCCGAGCTGGTCACCCGGGTCAGCATGCGCGTGCCGGACTACCGCCGCCCGACTTCAGAACATGGGATTTCGGAGAATGCCGATTTAGAAGCGCTCCACGATTGTACGTTTGCCACCTTCGAGATGCGCAGGAGCGAAGGCCTGTCTGCTGAGCATATCCGCAGCCTGGAGCGGGCCTTCGAGACGGCTCGGGAGTTCGCCGAGAATCCCCAGGGCTGGCTGGTCATCACCGGCGGCTACGGGTGTGGTAAGACCCACCTGGCGGTCGCCATTGCCCACTACTGGGATGACCTGGGCTACCCGGTGATGTACGTCAACACCCCCGATCTGCTCGGCCGGCTGCGCGCCGCCTTCAGCCCCCACAGCAATGTATCAATGGATTATCGCTTCGAGGAGTATCGCCGCACGCGCTTCCTGGTGTTGGATGACCTGGGGACCCAGGCGGCGACCCCCTGGGTGCGTGAGAAGCTCTACCAGCTCTTCAACTACCGCTACATCCACCAGCTTCCCACGGTCATCACCACCCCTGAGCTGAAAGACGAGATGGACCCGCGCCTGCTCAGCCGCATGCAGGACGCCCGCCTGTGCACCATCTGCGCCATCACCGCCCCAGGCTACCGGGGTGTGGCCCGCAAGCCATCGCGCCGCCGCCGGAAGGTGTGAAACTCCGTCAATAGGGGATAATTTTCCTTCTCCGGCTGGTTCATCATTCCGAGCCCGAAGGGCGAGGAATCCCTGCTGAGGTTATCAATAAATGAGTGCTTCAGGG
>CAZGIX010000169.1:0-10613 GCA_964525785.1 uncultured Anaerolineaceae bacterium | reverse complement strand
GGGGGGGGTGGGCGGGTGGGTGGGGGCTGGTGTGGGCGTCGGGGTATCTGTTGGGATGGGCGTGGGGGTGTTGGTTGCTGTGGCAGTCGGGGTGGGCGTGCGGGTTTG
This sequence comes from uncultured Anaerolineaceae bacterium, assembly GCA_964525785.1. GTDB lineage: Bacteria > Chloroflexota > Anaerolineae > Anaerolineales > UBA4823 > JAQBDA01. The sequence continues at coordinate 10,505 of CAZGIX010000169.1, read as the reverse complement.
CTTTTCCACGCTGCTCTGGGCCAGTGCCAGCGGATTGAGTGCACTTACGGCTGAGCTGTAGATCGGCGAGCCAAACCAGGAGAACAGCAGGATAAAGACGATCAGCAGGGCAGCCGCCCAGGGTCCCCATGCCTGGCGTGGGAGAACCAGGTCCCGGTCGGTTACCGGGCGGACCAGTGAGGCGGGCCGCGGGCGGGTGACCTGCTGCGGAGATTCTTGCCTGAGGCGGCGGACTGCCCAATGTATTCCCCGGCGGGCGCGCAGACTGCCGGGATTTATCTCCAAAGCTTTGCAGAGATAAGCCACACTGGCGCGCGGGTTTGAGAGGGCGGCCAGCATCAGCCAGGGCTCCTCCTCCTTGGGCGATAATCCGGCTGCACGCTGTGCACAGCGCCGGGCTTCTACCCGGTTCCCAGCACGGATCGCGCTGCGCGCCTGGACGATTACTTGCTGATAATTTGGAACTGCCACAGGTTGGGTTGGCTCTGGATCAGGGCTCATGGCGTGGCGGGTGGTGTGCCCTCTGCATCCGGTCCATCTGAAGCTGGTGCAGTTTCTGTCAGGGTGGAATCGGTCGGGATGCTGAAGGGTATGGCCTCGTTGTTAAGATAGCACAAAACGCCATCGGCGATGCCCTGCGCGACTTTGTCGGCGCCCTGGGTGAGCATGACGCGATCCAGGTTGAGGAATCCCACTTCGATGATGGCTGCGGTGGTGTTGCTGTCTATCTCGTCGAAGGCATGGTAGCTGGACATGTCGGTTGTGATGCTGTTATGCGGTTCCATACCGGTTACCTGAGCGTAGCGCTGGCGCAAGCAGGCGGTCAGGCGCGCTGAAAGCTGCGGTCGCGGATTGGACATGGCAGCCGCCACCTTGAACCCGGTAGCCAGATCGTTGATGTAATCGCAGGAATCGGCATGGATGGAGATCACGGCGCTGGCTGCGTAGTTCGTCAGGCGAGGGTCGAACTCACGCAGCAGCTCTACATCGATGTCTTTCGTGATAAGGATGTCGCGCACGCGCGAGGCCACATCCTGGTTGACCTGGAACTCGGTCAGATCAATATCGGTGCAAACCGAGCCGGGATCTTTCGATTTGTCGTCCCAGTGCCCGACGACGATGCCGACCAGTGGGCGTGTGCGCGGTGTTGGAGTGAACTGCATTTCGGCGGTCTGTGTGGCCTGCGGGCCTTGGTTGATGGCGATGCGCTGACCGACCGTGCCGGGCAGCAGACCGGGGTCGGTCCAGGCGGTGAATAGGGTGGCGACAACAATGGCAACCAGCACTGTCATTTGTAAGAAATAGAAAGTGCCGTGAGAAGGTGAACGGGCAGGTGTGGGTGGTGTCGAGGTGGTGTTCACAAGTTGATTTCGGGTCAAATTATGATCTGGTCAGCGAATATATATCCCACGCTGAAGTAGCAAGTTCCATGCCTTCTTTAAGTTGGCGATTAATATCTGAATTATACACAATATCCAGGTTTATTTTCCTACCTTTTCTTCGGGGCGGAAGCGCAGCGCCGACCATACTTCGTCGATCGAAATCTGGGTGACTGGGCGCAGACCTGTCCCCATCATCAGCTTCCACACCACGTCCCTGGATAGATCGCTGGGTACCTTTGAACTCTTCTTCGGGTAGCAGATCCACAGCATTCCATCATAGCGCACAGCCTGGCGGGCGATACCCGTCAGCGCCTCAAACTCGGCGCTGTCCTTGATAAAAACCTGAACGAAATCGTAAATGCCATCTGCCCGGTCAGAGAGCTTCACACCTTCCGGCAGGTCGCCCAGCTGTTCCATAAAGCCAGGAGGAACGTTGAGCACCAGGGCGCTCTGAGCGGGTTTTAAGCCTAATTTCTTGCTGAGATTGGATGGGGACATGGTCACTCTCCGTCAATATAACGTCTAAAGGTGCCTTGAATTATATCCATATTCAACACTAACAAACTAATAATTGGCCGACCGTTGACCACCGGCCGCGGTCCCCTGTCTGCCGCCTGCCGTCCGTCTCACTCACCGGTCAGACGGTTGTATAGGCGTTGGGAGAAGCTGGCGAGCTGGTCGACCTCCGATGTGCTCATTGGCTGTGGACCGCTGCCCAGCAAGTAGCTGGCGCCTGTCTCACCCAGGTGCATCTCCGAGCGCGACTCCAACCAGGCATCTAACTGCACCCATTCCTCTGTATCCAGCCAGCTCTGGGCGATGACCTGCGCCTGCCCGCCCTGGCAGGGAGCCTGCCCGGCGGAGGCAAAACCGTAATTTGTCACCCAAAGGTAGGCGCACAGCCCCGGCACATCCGGGTACTCTCCGAAAGACCAGGTCATCACGGTGTTGCAGGCCGAGCAGGCGTGCCCGGTGACCAGGTTGGCGCTCACGTCACGGGCCCAGTTCAGGATGGCGCGTTCCCAGGCCGGCCCGCTGATGTACCCCTGGCCGCGAAATGCTAATTGGCAATCTGTCGTTGCGATCTCGAATGGGGCAAACCGGATGATGATCTCATCCCATTGAGGTGGATTGAATGGTCCCGAGGTCAGCTCTGGGCTGCATCCCTCGCAAGATGCGCAGGGTCCGTAAGCTGCCTGGTCCTCATTATTTATCTCAAGACGGTAGCAGCTCTCCGGCTCTCCTGGTAGGGCACCTTCCCAGGTGAGCAAGCTGGTGGTTGAGCCTGAGATGGTGCTGGTCAAGGGCTCAGGAGATGACAATGCTATCTGGTTTGAGCGGCTGGATTGCACGGCTTTATCTGGAGGGTCCAGGCCTGGGAAGTTGCACGCCAGTGCAGCCAACCCCAGCAGCATCAGCGAGTACAGCAGCCTGGCGAGTCTGCGATTATTTTGCCGGTCGAGGCGTTTGTGACGGGCATGTGAGTGCATCCTTGTCTCCCCCTTGGCAGTGGATCAGCCGCTACTGCTAGACCTCTGGAAGTATCTGCAGGATGGTCTGGGCGCGCTGCACCGATTCCCCCTCGAATTTGCGGCGCAGAGCCAGGCTTTCATCTTCTCCGCTTGCGCTCAGGAGCAGTATGGCCTCGGTCCAGACCTTGTCTCTCCAGCGAGTGATCAGGGTGGAGACTGCCCATTCATCCAGCGGTCCGAGCAGCTTATCAACCAGATCTATGGACGGAGTGATGGGCTCGATGATGGTATCCTGCACTTCGTCGATTGTGCGGCTGATCACGCGGTTGACATGACAATGATCGTCGTAACGTCCCTGGCGCTCGTCAACCCCCAAACCTGCCCAATCTGGCTCGAGCATATCCGTTATGGTGAAGATCAGATCGTAATTGATGTGGGCATTGATGCCCAGCAGCAGATTTTGCAGCGCCAATGTATTAGGCTGGGTAGCTGCGTCAAAGGTCAATCGCCAGACTGCCGGCGTGCTAGAAGGGTCTTGCTCGTAAGCTTCCAGAGCTTTGAAGTAGTACTCGGCGAAGTGCTGCAATAAAACGTAGACCCATTCTGGGTCGTTGAACTCACCCGCATCGATGGCGGTGAGCATGTTGCGCGTCATCAGCTGGTAGCAGCCAAGAAATACTGCACGGCGGTCGCCCACCGCCTGCCAGCTGTCAATTTGAAACTGCATCCGCTGAGTTACGGATTTGGGGTCAGCCATCATCTCCCACCTGCAGGCAGATTATCGCGAGCACGTAATAAATGATTTTGGTGTCTATTTGGGCTGTAGAACCGCCCTAAACAACACCGTACATTGGTTAGATTATATTCTAAATGGATTTACCGTGCAATATAAAAAGCCGCTCTGGAGAGCGGCTTGATCAAGTCATTTTCCCTATGTCTGATGACAAATGACTTCGGGGGTGCAATTAGCCGCGCACTACCACATTCCCCAATCGGCGCCGGCGCCTTCTTCCATGTAAGAAAGGTCCCACATCTCGATGCCCATCTCGATTTTAGTGGGTATCTTCAGGCCCTCTTCGGCTTTGACGCGCGTCATTTCCAGCATGGCTGGTCCATATGGGCAGAATGGAGTGGTCAGGATCATGGTCAGGGTAGCATCGCCATCTTTGACAGCGATATCTCGAACCAGGCCGAGCTCGATCACATTCAGACCGATCTCCGGATCGACAACCTGGCGTAGGGACTCCCGTACAGGCTCGACCAGCTCGGGATGGCTGTCTTCGATCTGCCAGCGGACTTTGTATTGGGTGGTTTCTTCAGTCATAGTGTCACTCCGTTGCGTTCAGGCTTGTGACCAGGTACGAACAGTGGGCATCGCCGTTCAAGACACAGTGCACCTTCTCAGCCGGGATAGAAAGCACGCTAGAGATTAAGGTCTGATCCATGGTGCATATCTCCGGATGGTTTTGGCCGACGTGGTAGTAAGGGCAGCTGATCTCGTGGATCAGGTAGCCATCCTCGTGCTTTTCCCATTCGACGGTGAAGCCCTCATCGCTCAGCAAGCCGGCCACAAGGTCCAGGCGCTGTTCGATATTCAGGTCGGAGGCCTCTGCGTGGTAATCAGCAGCCAGCTCCTCAGCCATCTGGGTGAACAGGCGGTTGATCATCGGCTTGGGGAGACTGTCTTTGAGCTGCTCCAGCAAGCGGATTGTGAGCTTCATATAGCGGGAGGGGAAGTGTTCCAACCCATTATCGGTGAGGTAATACAGGCGTCGCGGCCGGCCCACGCCGTGACGCTCCTCTTCCGATGTCACCAGCCCGTCTGCTTCCAGGCGGGCGATGTGGTGGCGCACGGAGATCGGGTTGATATCCACCGCTTCGGCCAGCTCGTTGATCGTACAACGCTGGCGGCTAAGCAGGGTCTGCAGCACTTTTTCACGCGTGCTTTTACTATGTTCGTCGGCAATTGGTTTGGTCAGCATGGTCATACGCAAGCAATTCTATAGATCCTCAGGTATCGGCAAACAATAAATATTCATCTTGGTGAGAAAGCATCCCAATTTGAAATGAGTGTACCATTCGGGTCTATTTTTGTCAATATTAAGATTTTTATACTAAATATTATTGACGAATCCGCTTCAAAATGCTATAATAAGGCCAATAAATTAGATTTTTATCCTAAATATTGACGAGTTAGGCGGCTGCTGCTATAATGCATATCTGGCATCTTCAGCCAGTCAAGCAGCCCCAAAAGAAGCCATCCAATCAGCGGCAGAAACCACGGCTCTGCGCGATCAACGAGCTAGGAGCGCGGCTGTGTAGTTATGATCGTTCGATTATTGGGCAGTCATCTGCCCCAAGGAGTGAAAATTTCGTATGTCTGAGCTGTCCATCCGCAATCTGTACGTGAGCGTCGAAAATAAAGAGATCCTGAAAGGCGTGGACCTGACGATCAATCAGGGTGAAGTGCACGCCCTCATGGGTCCGAACGGAACCGGCAAGTCCACTTTAGCGTATTCGCTGATGGGACACCCGAATTACGAAGTCACTGCCGGTGAGGCATGGTTCAAAGGCCACAACCTGCTCGAGCTCGAGCCAGACGAGCGCGCCCGCCTGGGCATTTTCCTGGCTTTCCAGTATCCGGTCGCCATTCCGGGCGTATCCGTGGCAAACTTCTTGCGGACGGCGATCAACGCTCGCCGCCGCGCCGAGAACAAAGATGATAAGGGCATCCCTGTCCCCGAGTTTCGCAAGATGCTGAAAGACAAGATGGACATGCTCAAGATGGAGCACAACTTTGCCGGGCGGTATCTCAATGAAGGCTTCTCCGGCGGCGAGAAAAAGCGCGCCGAGATCCTGCAGATGGCTGCCTTGCGCCCCGAGATCGCCATCCTGGATGAGACTGACTCGGGTCTGGATATCGACGCGCTGCGCATCGTCTCGGATGGCGTCAATGCCCTGCGGGGTGATGATCTGGGCGTGCTGGTAATCACGCACTACCAACGCATTCTGAACTACATCAAGCCGGATTTTGTGCATATCATGCTGGGTGGTCGGATCGTCGAATCCGGCGGGGCCGAGCTGGCGCTCCATCTGGAGGATCAGGGCTACGATTGGGTGCGTGAAAAACACGAATTGGTGACAGAATAGGTGTTCGGTCCGCGAATTCTCACGAATATATATTGTTGCAGGGGTTTTGTGCTCCAGCAGAAATGTACATTTCGTGAAGAGTAGTGGACTGTTTGGAGGTTATCCATGAGCAGCGATGCTGTAATTCTTGATGGTATGGGCGATTATAAGTATGGTTTCAGCGATCCTGATAATTACATATTCAGGTCGGCCAAGGGTTTGAGCCGCGAGGTCGTCGAACAGATCTCGGCGATGAAGGGCGAACCGGATTGGATGCTCGAGTTTCGCCTGCGAGCTCTCGAGCATTTTCTACAGCGTCCCATGCCAACCTGGGGCGGCGACCTGAGCAAGCTCAACCTGGACGAGATCTACTACTACGTCAAACCCAGCGAGGCCGGGGAGAAATCCTGGGATGATGTGCCCGACACGATCAAGAACACCTTCGACAGGCTGGGAATCCCTGAAGCGGAGCGTAAGTTTTTGGCTGGGGTTGGCGCCCAGTATGAGTCGGAGATGGTGTATCACAACCTGCAGGAGCACCTGGAGAAGCAGGGCGTGATCTTCCTCAGCATCGAGGATGGTCTGCGCCAGCACCCCGACTTGTTCCGAGAGTACTTCAGCAAGGTCATCCCGATCGAAGATAACAAGTTCGCGGCGTTGAACAGCGCCGTCTGGTCGGGTGGATCTTTCATATACATTCCGAAGGGCATTAAAGTCGATCTGCCCCTGCAGGCTTATTTCCGCCTGAACATGGCGAACATTGGGCAGTTCGAGCGCACCCTGATTATCGCCGATGAAGGCGCCCAGGTGCATTACGTGGAAGGCTGCACCGCCCCGATCTACACCACCGACTCGTTCCACAGCGGTGTGATCGAGATCGTGGTGAAGAAGGACGCCCGCGTGCGATACACCACCATCCAGAACTGGTCAACCAACGTGTATAACCTGGTAACCCAGCGAGCGATAGTGCATGAGGGCGCCACGATGGAGTGGGTGGACGCTAACCTGGGCTCCAAGCTGACGATGAAGTACCCGTCCTGCTACCTGATCGGTCCTGGGGCGCATGGCGAGATCCTCTCGATGGCCTTCGCTGGCCCTGGCCAGCACCAGGACGCGGGCGGCAAGGTGCTGCATTTCGCCCCGCATACGAGCAGCAAGGTTACCTCCAAGTCGATCAGCAAGGGCGGTGGGCGAGCCTCGTACCGCGGCCTGCTCAAAGTCCATAAAGACGCGGAAGATTCACGCTCCAACGTCGTCTGCGACGCCCTGCTGCTGGACGATAAATCGCGCTCGGACACTTACCCGTATATCGAGATCGATGCGGAAGATGTGACCATTGGTCACGAAGCCTCGGTCTCCAGGGTGGGTGAGGAGCAGCTCTTCTATTTGATGAGCCGCGGCCTGAGTCAAGAGGAAGCCACCACCATGGTCGTCTCCGGCTTTATCGAGCCGCTGGTGAAGGAGCTGCCTATGGAGTATGCCATTGAGATGAACCGCCTGATCCAGCTCCAGATGGAAGGCTCGATAGGGTAAATTATGGCCAAACGCACTGTCATCACACGCACAACACGCACACAACCGGCCGTACCGCGCCAGTTCGCCTTCACACGCGAGATGATCCCGGCCCTGACCGGAGACGGCTACCCGGATTTCCTGCGGGACTACCGCCAGCGCGCCTGGGAAGCATTCGAGCGCCTGCCCGTGCCCGTCACGACAGACGAGCCCTGGCGGCGTACCGATATCCGCGGCCTGGATTTGGGCTCTTTTCGCCTACCTATCCCGGATGACGCCCGCCAGCTGCCGGAGGCCCCGCCAGAGCTGCTGCATCCCATTACCGATGAGGCGTATGGCGGGCAGATCCTGCTCACGCCAGGGAAAGCGGAAGCCAGCCTGGATGACCGGCTGGCAGCCAAAGGGGTCGTCTTCACCGATCTGGCAACAGCCGAACGACAGCACCCAGAGGTGCTGCAGAAAGTGCTCGGCAGCATCGTGCGCCCAGATGAAGGTAAATTCGCGGCGCTGGCGGGCTCCCTGGCGAGCACCGGCGCGCTGCTGTACGTGCCGGAGGGCGTCCAGCTCGACCAGCCTCTGCAGTCCATCCTGTGGGGACCGGGCAGCGGTCTGGCGTACATCTCCCACCTGCTGGTTTGGGTCGATGATGGCGCCTCGGTGACCTATGTCCACGAGGCGGCCTCCCACACCGAGGTCAGCGGGCAGACCCTGCACGCCGGTCTGGTCGAGATCCACGTCGGCGCGGGCGCCAACCTGCGCTTTGTCGAGCTGCAGTCCTGGGGCGAGCACGTATGGAACTTCAGCCACGAACGTGCCCGGGTGATGCGCGATGGCAACCTGGACTGGATCTTCGGTGCTCTGGGCAGCCACCTGACCAAGAACTTCTCCGACCTGGACCTGCTTGGCGAGGGCTCCTCTGGGCGGATGTCGGGCTTTTACTTTACCGATGGCGTCCAGCACCTGGACCTGGATACACAGCAGAATCACTTGGCCCCGCATACCACCAGCGACCTGCTCTATAAGGGCGCTCTCAAGGACCGCAGCCGCTCGGTGTGGCAGGGGATGATCTACGTCGCCCCGGGCGCGCAGAAGACGGATGGCTACCAGGCGAACCGCAACCTGACCCTCAGCCGGAAAGCACGCGCCGACTCGATCCCGGGCCTCGAGATCCTGGCCGACGATGTACGCTGCACACATGGCGCCACGGTCGGCAAGATCGATCCGGAACTGGTGTTTTACCTGAAGGCGCGCGGCATCCCACAAGCGGATGCTGAACGCCTGGTGGTGGAAGGTTTCTTCGACCCGATCATGCAGCGCATCCCCTATGAAGGCGTGCGAGTGCGTTTTCAGGATGCGATTAAAGAGAAATTGGGATAAAATACTAACTCACGTCCGGGGGGCGCGAGAGTTCGCGGCTGTTCTTTACGGAGGCCAGAATTGGCAGAGCTGCATTTTACCAAAGGTCCAAGTGGTGATGAGCTTTACCGGGTGGGTGAGCCAGTAGAAGTTTACTGCGACCACGAGTTAAACGGCTTGCGGGTACGCGATTGGCTGGTGGGCACGGTGGTCCAGGTGGATCCCAAGATGATCGCCGTCCAATTCCAGGACAACGTCTACCTGACAGATGGCTGGATGGTGCCAGACCATGTCTTGTGGTGCCCGAAGATCTCCAGCAATATCCGCACGGTCCGCCGCCGCAGGAAAGTACGCCCGAAGGTCAGACCCTAAGAATTTGCGACTCCCTCGCATGGGATCGTAACCACACCCGGCAGCGCTGTGAGGCAGGTAGATGGCCGAATTACAAACCAATGAACGTCTGGATGTCGCCCGTATCCGAGGCGACTTTCCGATTCTAAGCCGAGAGATCAGACCTGGCGTGCCGCTGGTGTATCTCGACTCGACGGCGACCAGCCAGAAGCCGCAGGTCGTCATCGAGGCTATGGACGCATTCTACCGCCACTCGAATGCCAACATCCACCGCGGCATCCACACCCTGGCAGAGGAGTCCACGGCAGCCTACGAGGATGCCCGCCACCAGATCGCCGGCTTTATCGGCGCTCCGTCTGCGCGCCAGGTTATCTACACCCGCAACGCCACCGAATCGATCAACCTGGTGGCTGCCACCTGGGGGCGGGCGAACATGGCCCCCGGGGACGTGCTGATCCTGACGGAGATGGAGCACCATTCCAACCTGGTGCCCTGGCACATGCTGGCAGCCGAGAAGAACCTGCGCCTGGAGTTCATCCCGGTCACAGCGGACGGCTTGCTCGATCTGGACGCTTACCGCCAGCTGCTGGAGTTGGGCCCAAAGCTGGTGGCGTTCACGCATATGTCCAACGTGCTGGGGACCATCAACCCGGCTAAGGATATCATCCACATGGCGCACCAGGCTGGCGCGCTAGCGCTGGTGGATGCGGCGCAGTCGGTGCCGCACTTCGCGGTGAACGTGCAAGACCTGGAGGCCGACTTCCTGGCATTCTCGGCCCACAAGATGTGCGGACCGACCGGCATCGGCGTGCTGTATGGGCGCAAACAGCTGCTCGACTCCATGCCGCCTTACATGGGCGGCGGGGATATGATCAAGCGCGTCAAGCTGCGCTCCTTCGCACCGAACGAGATCCCATACAAGTTCGAGGCCGGCACGCCCGCCATCGCCGAAGCGGTGGGGTTCGGCGCGGCGGTCCAGTACCTGCAGTCGGTGGGGATGGAGGCGATTGCCCGGCACGAGCAGGAGATCATCGCATATGCCCTGGAGCGCCTGGAAGAGATCCCCCTGCTCGGTCTTGGTGGGAAGTCCGGTCGAGGGGCCGCCGCGCTGCGCCAGCACCGCCACCACCGGGGCTTCCACCATGCCCGCCATCCCGAGCGCTTCCGTCATCAGCGCGAACCCGCCGCCGGAGGTGCCCACCATCGGCCGCGCGCCGGCGAAACCGGCGCCCACCGCCATGTTCATGGCCGCCAGTTCGTCCTCCGTCTGTTTCATCAGCATGCCGTGTAGCGCCGCGCGAGG
>CAZGIX010000168.1:0-10636 GCA_964525785.1 uncultured Anaerolineaceae bacterium | reverse complement strand
GGCCAGGATTTTGACGAAGCCGATCTTCGTCCCATTGTTCCTCCCAACGGTAAAACGAGTCCACTAATTGGCTGTATATCTTGGTGTTCCATACTACAGACTCAATGTTGGTTGGTGTAATGGAGGGATATGTAAGGTTATCCATTTAATAAAAACCCCATTTTTCTATTTTAAATTTATTATATATCCGCTTATTCCCAATACCTTCGCCAAAATTGTGATATGCCTTAATAAATGCATTCTTGAGTAAAAAAACATGATAAAAGCCCCACTTTCGATCAAGAATGGCACATATTATGGGATTGCACCCCAAAGATAAGCGTTATTAGTCTGGTCCGTCCCACCGAAATACAGGCTTAAAATTGGCGAAGGTATAGATTCCTGGATGCAATAAAGATAGCGCAAAGAAGCGGAGCACCGCTCCAAAAAACCCTTGACAGGGAACATGCCGCGATTTGGATCAGTCAAGTGCAGAAAATGGATTCGTATGACCCTTTGTCCGAAGGCCACAGAGTAAATCTTGACAAATAATTGCCAGACATGTATAATCTTCTCGATTGTAATTACATGATTACAAGACCACAGAATCTGTGAACACAAAACCGTCGCCGCATCGGATTTCTTGTGATATTTTCAATCCAAGAATTTAAATCCCCTTATCGTCATAAAGGAGTTGAATAATGAAATTCAGACCTTTTGGACGAACAGGCTGGCAGGTCTCAGAAATCGGGTTCGGTGCCTGGGCGATTGGCTCAGAGTGGGGCACGGTCAGCGAAGAAGATGCCCTGGGTGCCATCCTGACATCCATCGACCAGGGGGTGAACTTCATCGACACCGCGGATGTATATGGCGATGGTCGCAGCGAGCGTCTGGTTAGCCGGGCGCTCAAGTCGCGCCAGGGTCGGGTGTATGTGGCAACCAAAGCAGGCCGCAGGTTGAATCCGCACGTGCCCGAAGGGTTCAATAAAGAGAACCTGACCGCCTTTGTCGAGCGCAGCCTGCGCAACCTGGACGTTGAGACAATCGATCTGCTCCAGCTGCACTGCCCGCCAACCGAGGTCTACTACATGCCCGAGGTATTCGATATCCTGGATGGGCTGGTGAGGGCGGGCACGCTGGGCTATTACGGGGTGAGCGTCGAGAAAGTAGAAGAAGCGATCAAGGCCATCGAATACCCCAACGTGCAGAGCGTGCAGATCATCTTCAATATCTTCCGGCAGCGCCCGGCTGAGCTGTTCTTTGAGCTGGCGAAACAGCGCCAGGTAGGCATCCTGGCGCGCGTGCCGCTGGCCAGCGGGCTGCTGACCGGTAAAATGAGCCGCCAGACGGATTTCCCGGCAGCCGATCACCGCAATTTCAACCGCACTGGGCAGTCATTTGACGTGGGTGAGACCTTTTCCGGGGTAGATTTTGAAACCGGTCTGGCTGCGGTCGATGAGCTGCGTCCACTGGTGCCTCCGGGTGCCAGCATGGCCCAATTCGCACTGAAGTGGATCTTGACCTTCGACGCAGTCAGCCTGGCGATACCCGGTGCCAAGAATGCCCGCCAGGCAGCTGATAACGCTTCAGCCTCAGACCTGGCACCTTTGGATGAGGCTGCAATGGCTCAGGCGCGGGCTATCTACAATAAATATATCCGCGCGCAGGTTCACCAACGGTGGTGAATGGTGTAGCTATCTTCTCCCTCCCCCCCCCGAAATCCCCCCTTCTCTCATCACGCTCCTATGCCGCACAAGAGAAGGGGGGACTGATCAATCTACTGAAAGCGAGATCAAGGAGGCTAACCAATGGACCTGGGTCTCAAAGGAAAAGTTGCCCTCATCACCGGCGGCAGCGTCGGAATTGGCCTGGCGGTCGCCGATGGGCTGGCGGGGGAAGGGGTCGATCTGCTTCTGTGCGCTCGCGACGAAGTGCGGGTAATGAAAGAGGCCAACCGCATTGGGACGAAATATGGCGTGAGGGCGATTGGGGTGGCAGCCGATGTCAGCAAGGCTCCTGATTGTGATGCGGTCATAGCCCACGCTGCGGAAACCTTTGGCGGCGTGGATATCTTGATCAACAATGCCGGCACCGGCAGCAACGAGAAGATCATGACAGCGCCGGATGACAAGTGGCAGTACTACTGGGACCTGCACGTGATGGCTGCCGTGCGCCTTTCACGGGGATTGGCACCCATGATGCGCCAGCGCGGTGGGGGAGTGATCATCAACAACGCTTCGATCTGCGCCAAACAGCCGCTGGACTACGAGCCAATCTACAACGTGACCAAGGCGGCCCTGATGATGTTCTCCAAGGTGCTGTCCAACGAGCTGATCGCGGATAATATCCGGGTAAACTGCATCAACCCAGGCCTGGTGCTGACACCGGATTGGGTAAAGACTGCCAAACAGCTCACCGAAGGTACGGACCAGACCTACGAGCAATACCTGGATGGGATTGCCAGGAAATTCGCTCCCATCGGTCGATTCGCTACCTCCGAAGAGGTGGCGAATTTCTTCGTCTTCTTGTGCTCGGATAAATCCAGCTACTCCGTAGGCTCGACTTACTACGTGGATGGCGGCTGGTTAAACGTCGTCGCATAAATGCCCTTTGTTCAAGTATGCCAGTCGTCGAAGGCTACTCAAAATGATCAACGATCACGTGAGGAGATAAGTCTATGAAACAAGCTGTAATGACTGCACCTGGTGAGATCGAGATCCGAGACGTGGATGTGCCTGCTCCAGGACCGGGACAAGTTCTGCTGCGCATCCAGCGCATCGGCGTGTGCGGGTCAGACCTGCACGTCTACCACGGCAAACACCCCTACACCGGCTATCCGGTCGTACAGGGACACGAGTTCTCCGCCACCCTGGAAGCGGTTGGACCGGGAGTGTCCGGGTTAAAACCTGGGATGAAAGTCACCTCCATGCCGCAGATCGTGTGCGGCGTCTGCGAGCCGTGCAAGCGCGGTGATTATCACATCTGCGACCAGCTCAAAGTGCAGGGATTTCAGGCCCCCGGCTGCGCCCAGGAGCTGTGGGTGACCGAGGCCAGCATGATCATCCCCTTGCCGGATTCATTCAGCTACGAGCAGGGCGCCATGGTGGAGCCGGTTTCCGTGGCGGTGCACGCCGTGCGCCGAGCAGGCGAGGTTAACGGAAAGGGCGTTACCGTCCTGGGCGCTGGTACGATCGGCAACCTGGTGGCGCAGGTGGCAAAGGCGCGTGGGGCGAAGGTATTGATCACCGATGTGAGCGATTTCCGCCTGCAGCTGGTTAAAGAATGTGGATTGGAATACACCTGCAACCCAAGCAGGGCCAGCTTGAAGGAGACTGTGACAAACGTATTCGGACCGGCGAGCTACCAGGTGGCTCTCGAGTGCGTTGGCATCGAAGCCACCATGACCGATGCCATCGAGACAATCGCCAAGGGCGGCACGATCGTCGTTGTGGGTGTGTTTGGTGAAAAGCCGCGCGTCGACCTGGGCCTGGTGCAGAACAACGAGCTGAACCTGGCAGGGACGTTGATGTATAAGCAGGAAGACTACGAAGATGCCGTGGTTCTAATCGCCTCTGGGAAGGTGGCCACCACTCCGCTCATGTCAAGGCATTTCAGCATGGATGACTACCTGGCTGCATATCAATTCATCGATCAAGCCCGTGACAAGTCGATGAAGGTGTTCATCGATATCGCACCTTAAGCATACAGCCCTTCCTTATACTTAGAGGTGGTTATGACGAAATTTGGAGTCAATGCATTCAACTGGATCGATGATTGGACAAGTGAAAAAGGCGCCGCAGCGATTGCAGAGGCCGGGCGGCTGGGATTCGATTTTATCGAGATCCCATTGATGCGACCGGAGCTGTTCGAATTCAAGCCGGTCAAAAAAGCTCTGGAGAAGGCAGGTATCTGGGCAACGGGCTCGACGGTCCTACCCAGGTCGGTGCACATGCCCCAGTTCCCCAAGAAAGCGCGCAAGTTTCTGCTCATGGTGTTAGAGAACCTGGACGCCATCGGAGGCACTTATCTGAGCGGATGTATCGCTTTTGCAGGTGGAGTGTTCACCGGGAACCCGCCGACCGCTGCCGAACGGCAGATCGTAGCCGATACGCTTGGAGATGTGTGCCTGGAGGCCAGAAAGCGCGGCATCACCCTCGGGTTGGAGTGCGTCAACCGCTACGAGACATACCTGTACAATTCGCTGGCAGATGGGCGGGCGACGATCAAGGCAACCCGGGCTGACAACCTGCAGCTGCATGCAGACACCTTCCACATGAATATCGAAGAGGAGAATTTTTACGATTCGCTGGTCGCTTGCGCGGATGTGGTCGGGTACATCCACATCAGTGAGAGCCATCGCGGCCAGGTGGGCACCGGGACAGTGACCTGGGAGCAGGTCTTCAGAGGATTAAAGGATGCCGGCTATACCGGATCGCTAGCCCTAGAATCGTTCTCGGAGAACTTTTCGGGGGTGTGGCGGGCTCCAAAGCAGACGCCGGAAATGCTGGCGGTGGAGGGCTTGAAGTTTATGCGGGAGCGGTCGGAGAAGGTCAACCTGTAGACTTTTACATCGGAGCCGACCCAAACTACTTTGATTTTTAAGGAAGACTGCTTGTGACTATGAAGTACCTCATCGGCGTTGACCTAGGCACCAGCAGCACGAAATCTGCCCTTTACACCATCGATGGACAATTGGTGGCAGATTCTACCCTGGAAGTTCCGCTTTTCTACCCGAGACCGGGTGTAGTGGAGCAGGAAAGCGATGATTTCTACAGCACTGCTGCGCAGACTGCCAAAGATTGCCTGGCGAAGAGCGGCATCGATGCGCGCCAGGTAGCCGCCATTGCCTTCGACAGCCAGATGGCTGGCATCGGGACGGTGGATGAGGACTTCAACCCGGCAACCCGCTTCGACTCGTGGCTGGACATGCGCTGCCAGCCGTACATTGAATACATTGACCAGCAGCATGGCGACCTAGTTACGCGCCTGACAGGCTGCCCACCTACCTGCAATCACGGATCAAAACACCTGTGGTGGAAGGAAGAACAGCCGGAGGCTTACCGCCGCATTGTAAAGTTTGTCACGCCCGCAGGCTATGTGGCGGGGAAAATGGCTGGGCTGAAGGGCGAAGACGCCTTCATGGATTACACCTTCATCCACTTCTCAGGTCTCAGCGATGCCAACAACGGGCGCTGGTCTGAAGAGCTCGTTGGGCTGATGGGCGTGGACTTGGAAAAGCTGCCGCGCATCGTCGAGCCCTGGCATGTGGTTGGGGAAGTGACCAGTGCAGCTGCGCGTGACTTTGGATTGGCGCCGGGCACCGTTATCGCTGCGGGATGTGGCGATACGGCTGCCAGCGCGCTGGGCGGCGGCATCACCCGGGCGGGTATGCTGTTCGATGTGGCGGGCACTGCGGCGGTGCTGGCGGGCTGCACCGATACGTATGTTGCCGATGTGAAGAACCGCGCCCTGCTGACCATGCGGTCTGTCATCCCAGGCCTGTGGAATCCGCTAGCCTATATCGCCGGAGGGGGGATCGCCCTGCGCTGGTTCCGCGACCAGTTCTTCAACCGGCTGCGCGGCGAGGCGCAAGAGCTGCCATCTGACCTGTATGACGAGATGATTGCGCAGGCTGCCAGCGTGCCCCCCGGCTCGGATGGGCTGCTGTTCTCGCCTCACCTGGGAGGGCGGATCTGCCCGGCATCACCGCAGATGCGCGGCGCCTGGTCGGGCTTTTCGTGGGGGCACACCCAGGCTCATTTCACCCGCTCGGTGGTGGAGAGTGTGGCTTACGAGTATGCATACTACCTTGGTATCTTGCGCGAGCTGATACCGGACTTGAGCTTATTCGAAGCGCGTGTGGTAGGCGGAGGAGCGCGCAGCCTGGTCTGGAACCAGATCAAAGCCGATGTACTGGGCGTGCCCTACCAGCCGTTGCGCGGCAGCGAGTTTGGCTCCTGGGGCAGCGCCATTATCGCTGGCAAGGCCGCTGGCGTGTTCGATGACCTGGCAGGTGTGGCTTACGAGCATGCTAGACCGGCGGGTTCCTTGCTAAAACCCGATGCTGCCACCCACGCCACCTACCAGCCAATCGTGGCAGAGTACATCCAGTGGCAAGCCCAATTGGCGAGCGCATCCGTGCAGTTCAGAACCTGATCTGCTCAAGCAGATTGATTCTTGGAGGATCTTACCCCTCGCGGAACATAACGACCGGGTACTCAGATCCTGCGGATGGCGACGATTCGCAGGATCTGTCTCAAAGGTAGGTTCGCACGAAGAAGGAAGCCTAGATATGAGCTTCGGAAATAAGGTAGTTGCGATAACCGGCGCGGCGATGGGTATCGGCAAAGCAGCGGCACTGGCTTTTGCCCGAGAAAAGGCGCGTGTGGCGGTAGTAGATATCAATACAGCTGCTGGGCAGCAATGTGTGCAGGATACCAACGACCTACCGGGCGAGGCGGCTTTCTTTGCCTGCGATGTCTCTGATGAGGCCCAGGTAAAAGAAATGGTGAACCAGGTGGTACGGCATTGGGGCAGGCTGGATGTGCTCGTCAACAATGCCGGGATGTACATCCAGGCGGATATCCTGGGAACGGACCTTGCCGACTGGGAGCGCATATTGCATGTCAATCTTACTGGTGCGTTCTTGTGCTCGAAGTACTCCGCAGAAGTGATGGTGCGCCAGGGGAGCGGTGTGATCGTCAACGTTGCATCCGAAGCAGGCCTGGTGGGAATCGCCGGGCAGGTAGCATATAACACCTCCAAAGCCGGCCTCATTATGCTGACACGCAGCTGCGCCGTAGATCTGGCGCGCTACGGTGTGCGGGTAAACAGCGTCTGCCCGGGCACAACGGATACTCCTTTGGTGCGCCAGGCGGTCGAGCGCGCCGCAGACCCTGCAGATGCACGCCGTAAGCTTGAAAGCCAGCGCCCGCTGAACCGGTTGGGTAGAGTGGAGGAGATCGCAGCAGCCATCCTGTTGATGGCGAGCGACGAAGCAGGTTATGCCACCGGCTCGATCTTGAGCATCGATGGAGGTTATACAACCCAGTAGCTCCAGCGATGCATTCCTAGCAGAGCGGTTTCAACGGCTACGAGGTGTGGTAGATCATTCTCAAGGTAATTTACCCTAAAGATGGAGCCGATCGATTGCGAGTTCTTCTGTAGGCAGGGTCTGGAATACGTCGACTTCGAACATGATCTATACAGTAACTTTAAATCCAGCGCTCGACCTTGAGCTGGACGTGCCCGAAATAGGGTACGACCGGGTCCTGCGCGCCAGCAGTGTGCGGGTAGACAATGGAGGTAAAGGATTCAATATCTCCCGCAACCTGGCGATGCTGGATGTGCCGTGCCTTGCATTGGGGCTGGTAGGCGGCAAGACCGGTGAGCGCCTGGTGGAAGAGCTGGCGAGGCAGGGCGTGCTGACCGATCTGGATTGGATCGCGGGTGAGACGCGCACCAACGTCCATATCGTAGATTTGAAGAGCCGGCGTTACATCAAAGTAAACCAGCCGGGACCAACGGTATTGCCTGGTGATCTGGATGAGCTGTCCAGTAAAGTGCGCGCCAGAGCCAAATCAGGAGACATCTGGGTTTTTGCAGGCAGTTTGCCGCCCGGTGTGCCGCCGGACACCTACGTCCCGATGGTGGCGGCGGTGCAGGCTGCCGGCGGGATGGCTCTGATCGATGCGGATGGGGAGACTTTACGCCAGACATGCCTGGCGCGGCCGTACCTGGTCAAGCCTAATGCGCTCGAGGCAGGACAGCTAGCTGGTATAGAGGTCAGCAGCCCGAAAGATGCGCTCCGGGCTGCAGGTGCCATTCATGAAATGATGGTACAAGCCGTGCTGATCACGCTCGGTAAGGATGGAGCAGTGCTTTCGCAAAATGGGCAGGCCTGGTGGGCAGCGCCGCCGGTAATAGCGGTCGATATCCCGACCGGCGCCGGGGATGCGACCATGGCGGGCTACATTTGGGGATTGAGCCAGGGCGCCGCACCACCTGAAGCGCTGCGCCTGGGCGTTGCCAGCGGCACTGCCTCTGCCAGCTTACCCGGCACTGCGGTAGCGGGCAGAGAACTGATTGAGCAGACGGCTGCGAGTGTGCGAATCACTAGATTTGTCTCTCCACAGGATTAGATCCATTCCCAGAATCAAACACATCCATTATTCTTCCGGACTCGTATAGATAATCATCACCACGTGCCGGTACTGTTCACAGATCCTCGAGATGCTGACCTTAATAGCGTTCTTGGGTAAGTGAAATAGAGGATGGCGGAGGAATATGATGAAGAATCGCCATAGATCCGGATCCCTTCTAGAGGCGCATCCAAATAAGAAGCCTCGAAACAGTGTGATCTGGTCCTTACTCATCCTGCTGGTCCTGTTATTAAATCCAATCGCAGCATGGCATACAACAGCCAGCTCAACATCGGCACTTCAATCTGATGCAATCGCAACTTCTAGATCGCTTGCTTTGGATTTTGAATCCAGGATGGCATGCCGCTAGATTGTCAAATCTGTCTACTGGCGTCACATGCTCCAGCCAGATGAGAACCCGGAGCCCAAGCCTGATCTTAACCAGGTGCTCTCCCCGAACGTCCTCAGGTCTATAGTAGAAGATGAGCTGCGGCGCTCGGATGCACTGGCACAGCTGTGGCGGCGTCCGATCACCGGCGAGCAGCTACAGGCCGAGATCGATCGCATGGTCAGATCTTCGAGGCAGCCCGATGTGCTGTTCGAGATCTTCGCAGCGCTGGATAATGACGCATATCTGGTGGCTGAGTGCCTGGCGCGCCCCGTGCTGGCAGACCGTCTGCTGCGCAGCTGGTATATCCCCGATCAGAGCCTTGGGCGGGATTTCGATACGTGGTGGCAGGTAGAAGGCCGACGTTTTTCCACCCAGATCAGTGCGCCAGAGTGCGCCTATCAATTGCCGTCTCGATCACCGGTGCCAGTCCAGGATGATAGCTGGACCCCGACACCCGCCCTGCCTGAAGGCGTTTTTGGCAGCACTGCGGTGTGGACGGGCAGCGAGATGATCATCTTTGGCGGCGTAGGCGCAGGAAGCGGTGGTCGAACGAACAGCGGCTCACGCTACGACCCCGCCACCGACACCTGGACAACGATCGCAGCTATCGGCTCGGCTTCACCGCGTACCCTGCATAGTGCTGTGTGGACCGGGAGCGAGATGATCGTCTGGGGAGGATGCAGCCAGAGTACAGAATTCTGCGATATGAGCACTGGAGGGCGCTACAACCCGCTCACCGATTCATGGGTCCCGACATCGAACACCGGCGCCGCAGAGGCAAGGATGGAACACACTGCCATCTGGACAGGGGAGCGGATGATTATCTGGGGAGGCTGCTCGGTTGGCTCCCAAGGGAATAATGCCTGTACTATCTTGCGGGATGATGGTGGCGTTTACGATCCAGCCACCGACACCTGGCAGGACCTGAGCACGGTGGGTGCGCTGACTGGCAGGGTTGGTCACCGGGCAGTATGGGCTGACGGAATCATGGTTGTTTGGGGCGGCTACAATATCAGCGCCACCAACACTGGCGGTCGCTATGACCTGGCTACGGATACCTGGCAACCAACCAGCCTGGTGGATGCACCGGAAGCCCGCGCCAATCACACCTTGATATGGACAGGCACTGAAGCCATTGTGTGGGGCGGTTGCGACATCAGCCTGTGCCTGAGCGGCGACACCTATTTCGATACGGGTGGTCGCTATGACCCTGACTCAGATACCTGGACCTCGACGGATACGTCGATTGCACCTCAAGCGCGTAGTAATCACACCGCAGTCTGGACCGGGGATGAGATGATCGTCTGGGGAGGGCGCATCAGCAGTGGATTCAGTCTAAACACTGGCAGCCGCTACGATCCCATACTGGACACCTGGACTGAAACAGATATTTCCGAAAGCCCTTCGGCGCGCAGCAGCCATCATGCTGTGTGGACGGGGAGTGAGATGATCGTGTGGGGAAGCGGGACGGGTCCCGGCGAGGCGAAGTCGGGGGGCCGCTACGATCCTGAGAGCGACAGCTGGGTACCTACATCGATGAATGATCCGGTTATTGCCAAAGAGCGTCACAGCGCGGTTTGGACAGGCACGGAGATGCTCGTGTGGGGCGGCTCGACGCTGGGATACGGGGAGTTCTTTGGCCTGGGAATCCGCTACGATGCGGTCACCGGAAGTTGGTCGCTGATGAGCACCACCGACGAGCCAGCCGGGCGTTTCTTCCACACAGCTGTGTGGACGAGCAGCGCGATGATCGTTGGGGCGGACAGTATGGCACCTCCCTATTCAATACCGGCGGTCGCTACAGTCCCCTTTCGGATAGCTGGACGGATACCAGCATCAACGGTGTACCAATCGAACGCGCCCATCACGCCGCGGTTTGGACGGGAAGCGAGATGCTCATTTGGGGGGGTGATACGCTGAGCGGTTTTACTAACACCGGTGGTCGCTACAATCCCAATACGGATACCTGGACTGCCACCAGCACCACCAACGCCCCCAGCCCACGTGGGTATATGCGCGGCGTCTGGACGGGCTCTGAGATGATCGTATGGGGCGGCTATACCGGCAGCGGAGATACCAATAGCGGTGGTCGCTATGATCCATCATCCAACTCCTGGACATCCAC
>CAZGIX010000167.1:0-10760 GCA_964525785.1 uncultured Anaerolineaceae bacterium | reverse complement strand
CGCATTATCTTGCTATTTCCTATAACAAGAAAGAAAAATCTGTCACCGCAGTCGATGGCGGAGTCGATATGCAGCCAGAGTACGGCTATACCCTCTCGATCATCCGGCCCATCCTGCCGAAATTCACCCAGGCGCAGTAGCAGATCCGAACCAACGCGAGTGAAAGGTAAACAGCAGTTATGCGTCAAGGAGAACGAAAGATGAGCTTCAGGAAATTCATTATTGCAGCCCTCCTGGTGTTTGCGTTTATCAGCTACGCTTGTGTGTACATCGTGCTGCCTGAAGATTTAGAATCCGCCGACGCTGCCGGACAAGGGTTAAATGGTTGGAGCGCAGTGGCAACGAACGTCGGTAAATCTGCGGCTGGCGATTTGCATATCGATATAACCATTCAAAACGGAACCGGTGATTGGAGCGCCATCCTGCCCCCCACGGGAGAACCGGCTGTGCTGACCAGCAACGGGAACAGCACAAACTGTGAAACAGTCTTCGTAAGCACCGGAGGCCACCGCCTGGCTCCGGGTTTTCGGATGCGCGGGTATATCGCAGGCACGAAATCAGAGCCCGTGGTCCAGCCAATTTATGTGGAGTGCGCAGGAGCGGAGGCTGGTCCCGGGTCAACCTTGTCCATCCCTTATCGATACGTTACCGGGCAGTACAACTATTATGAGCAGGACAAGAATATCGCTGATGATGAGCTGGAAATAAACCTGGACGAGGTGGCTACCGAGTTAGTGTATCCGGTGGCTGAACAAGTCGATGGATTGATCCAACAACCGGACATCGAGATCGTAGCACTCAACAAAGTCATTCTGACGCTAACCGAGGTACAGCGCACCGAAACCGGTTTGGAGTTTACCTGGGAAACATCCAACCCAGGGGAATATACTACCTACGTACATATCGGAAACCCACCGGTCATTGGTGCAGATGGAATACTATATGGATTTTATGAGACGCCGGATATCGTATCTGTGCCGATCACTCCGGCAGCCGGTAAAGCGGAATGGAGGACAGAGACTGCAGTTCCTCAAGATGCTCAGGATTTCTACATCATGCTCAGCGTGGAAACCGGGAAGGCACGCCTCTTTGCCAATTACGCAATCGATATCTCCGATAAGTAGCACCACAACCTACACGAAGATACCAGCGTCCACCGTACAAGACTCATCGACCTGATGACTGGAGACAAGTATGAAAACACAACCCAAACCCGTAACGTTGGGCGTTATCGTCGGTAACCGGGGATTCTTCCCCTCTCACCTGTGCGACAGCGGGCGCAAGACCATTTTGAAAATCCTGCAGCAGGAAGGCATCCAGACCATCTGCCTGACTCCAGAAGACACAAAATATGGAGCGGTCTTCAGCCTGGAAGATTCCCATAAGTGTGCCGACCTCTTCAAAGCCAATCGCGACGATATCGACGGCATTCTGATCACCCTGCCGAACTTCGGTGAAGAGACCGCCATTGCCAACGCGGTGCGGTGGGCTGGCCTGGACGTGCCGGTATTGGTGCATGCCTTTCCAGATGATGTTACCAAGATGACTACCAACGACCGGCGCGACTCTTTCTGTGGAAAAATGTCGTGCTGCAATAATCTCAAGCAGTACGGCATTCGCTACACATTGACCAGCCTGCATACGGTCGACCCTGAATCTGAGAGCTTCCGCTGCGACCTGCACAATTTTGCCGGCATGTGCCGGGTGGTGCGCGGGCTGAGATCCACCCGCCTGGGAGCTATTGGAGCGCGCCCGGCAGCCTTCAAAACCGTCCGCTACAGTGAAAAGCTGCTGGAGCACAGCGGCATCTCGGTGGAGACGATCGACCTCTCGGAGATCTTCGGCCGCGCCATGCGGCTGCAGAGCACCGATAAACGTGTCACTGCCAAGCTGGAGGAGATTCGCGCCTATGTTCCCACCAAGGGCGTTGCATCTGAGGCGCTAACGAAGATGGCCCGCCTGGGCACCGTGATCGATGGTTGGATGGAAGAGAACGAGCTGGTTGCCAGCGCCTTGCAGTGCTGGACTGCGATGGAAGAATTTTACGGCGTGGTGCCCTGCACGCTGATGAGTATGATGAGCAACGACCTGATGCCATCCGCCTGCGAGACAGACATTGCCGGGCTGGTAGGCATGTATGCCATGGTGCTGGCGTCTGGAAAACCGTCTGCCCTGGTAGATTGGAACAATAACTACGGCGAAGATCCGGATAAAGGCATCGTCTTCCACTGCTCCAACCTGCCAAAGGATATTTTTACCGACGAACCGATCTCACCCGAGGATGTGCCGGTGATGGATTACCAGGCGATTATCGCCGGAACAGTGGGAAAGGAAAATACATTCGGCACCGTCGTAGGTCGAGTGCGTGCCAAACCATTCACCTACTGCCGCGTCTCTACCGATGACTTCAACGGCAGGATCAGCGCCTACCTGGGCGAGGGCGAGCTAACGAACGATCCAGTTAAGACTTTCGGGGGGTATGGCGTGGTGCGCATCCCGAACTTCCAAAAACTGCTGGCATACATTTGCGAGAATGGCTTCGAGCACCATACCGCGATTAACCTGTCGCAGTGCTCCCGGATCGTACACGAGGCCTTGGAGAAATATCTGGGATGGGAAGTGTACCTGCATCAATGATGTCTGGGTAGTCAGTACTCCCGGACCGCAGCGCCTGCCAACGGGATTAAATAATTGGAGGCTTCTATGAAATATTCGATTGGCGTGGATTTCGGCACTGAGTCCGGGCGGGCGGTGCTCGTGGAAGTGGAAACCGGGCGTGAAGTCGCTACCGCGGTTTTCCCATATATAAACGGTGTCATCGACGAGGCGCTGCCCGAAAGCAACGTGCCCCTGGAGCCTGATTGGGCACTGCAGGACCCAGAAGATTACATCCGCGTGTTTCAAAATGCCATCCCCAGGGTGCTTGCCCAGGCGGAAGTGCAGGCCTCCGATGTAATCGGGGTGGGGATCGATTTCACAGCCTGCACCATGCTGCCGGTGAAATCGGACGGAACCCCGCTATGTATGCTTCCCGAATGGCGTGCGGCACCCCACGCATGGGTGAAGTTGTGGAAGCATCACGCCGCCCAGCCCGAAGCCGATAAGATCAATGAGACCGCCCGATTGACGAATCAGGCCTGGCTTGAGCGTTACGGGGGCAAGATCTCATCGGAATGGTTCTTTTCGAAAGTCCTGCAAATACTCAATGAGGCGCCAGAGATCTATGCTGCAGCCGACCGAATGATCGAAGCCGCAGATTGGGTGGTCTGGCAGCTGACCGGCATCGAGACGCGCAACTCCTGCACCGCGGGTTACAAAGCGATATGGTCGAAAAGCGAGGGATTTCCACCGAAGGATTATTTTGCAGCCCTCCACCCACAGCTTGCCAATGTAATTGACGAAAAAATGACCCGCGATATCCGCCCTATCGGACAGCCAGCTGGCGGGTTAAGCAGCCAGGCAGCTGCATGGACCGGCTTGAAGCCCGGTACAGCCGTAGCTATAGCAAACGTAGATGCTCACGTATCTGTCCCGGCGGCAACCGTAACCGAACCGGGCCGCATGGTGATGATCATGGGGACTTCGATCTGTCACATGGTGTTAGGCACCCAGGAGCAGCTCGTACCAGGGATTTGCGGCTACGTGGAAGATGGTATCCTCCCCGGTTATTTTGGCTATGAAGCCGGGCAGTCGTGCGTGGGCGATCACTTCGCCTGGTTTGTAGATAACTGCGTCCCTGGGGAATACGAGCGCCAGGCTGCGCAGCGCGGTATAGACATCCACACCTACCTGGAAGAGAAAGCTGCCACGCTCAAGCCTGGGGAGAGCGGTTTGCTGGCGCTGGATTGGTGGAACGGGAACCGCTCAGTGCTGGTGGATGTAGACCTGACCGGCCTGCTGCTGGGCGCTACCCTGGCTACCCATCCCGAAGAGATCTACCGTGCTCTGATCGAAGCCACTGCCTACGGCACGCGGGTCATCGTGGAAGCTTTCCAGCAGAACGGTGTTCCGATCCACGAGCTGGTTGCTTGCGGAGGCCTGCCCGAGAAAAACAAACTGCTAATGCAGATCTATGCGGATGTGACCGGTTGCCCGATTAAAGTCAGCGCCTCCAGCCAGACGCCGGCGCTGGGTTCTGCTATGTTCGGCGCGGTGGCTGCAGGTAAGCAAGCCGGCGGCTACGACACGATCGTCGATGCGGCCCGCAAGATGGCGCGGCTTAAGGATGAAATCTTCCTGCCCATCGCAGAGCACCAGAGGGTGTACGACCAGCTGTATGCGGAATATTTACGCCTGCACGATTATTTTGGGCGCGGTGAAAATGATGTCATGAAACGCTTGAAGAGCATTAAAGTTTCCGCCAGGAGTGGGTAACCATGCTTGAGACATTGAAACAAACGCTGTGCGACCTGAATATGGAGCTGCCTCGCAACAATCTGGTCGCCTGGACGAGCGGGAATGTCAGCCTGCTGGACCGGCAAAGCGGATACGTGATCATCAAACCATCCGGCGTACGCTACAATGACCTGCGCCCGGAGGACATGGTCGTTGTGGATATGGATGGCAAAATAATCGAGGGCAGTCTGGCCCCATCTTCCGATACCGCCAGCCACCTATACATCTACCGCCACCGTCCCGACGTGGGAGGCGTGGTGCATACACACTCCTCCTATGCGACCGCGTTTGCGGCAGTCAACCGTCCTATACCGGTATACCTGACCGCTCAGGCGGATGAAATTGGCGGAATGATCCCGTGCGGAGATTTCGCCCTGATCGGCGGAGAAGAGATCGGCAAAGCAGCGCTAGAAGCGATCGGTGCATCACCTGCTGTGCTGCTCAAGAACCACGGTGTGTTCACCATCGGCCCAACAGCAGAGGCGGCAGTGAAAACGGCGGTGATGGTTGAAGACATTGCGCGTACCTCCTGGTTGGCGCTGCAGCTGGGCAATCCAGCCGAAATCAGCCCTGAGCTTGTAGCCAAATTACACCACCGTTATACAACCGTCTACGGGCAGCGTTAACCGGTCGACTGGATGTCCGACTTTTGCCTGGATCAGCCGATTCATGCTTCAGATTAATTGAGGCGATCTGTGTATACTTGATCTCAACATAGTTATCAATAAATACTGACTGAAAAAGCGGCTTTTACAGGCCGCTTTCTTATTTAATTTTTATGGGATTGCCAGGATTACTATCCTGGCTTTTATTGTTCTTTTATACACTTAACTCGTTTGAGGAGCCTATTTATGGAAAAGCTACAGATAAACCCAACGATTGTGCGGGATATTCAAACCGTACAGACCTGCAAGCGGCTGATCGTCCTGCTGCCTAATAAACAACAGATCGATGAGCATGCCCTCGGACGGCACATCCGCAAGTTAGCTCAAATCCGACTGAGCAGTATCTTGTTTCTATCGTTAATCAATACCTACGACGATCACATCCCAACCCTGACCAGGCTGGAGAGCATAGCCAGCATCAGCCGTGACTTGCTGATCGAAGCGAACGTTGAGGTCTACTTTGGTAATTCGTGGTTGAAAGCTGTCCGTTCAGTCTGGCAGCCTGGCGATCTGGTAGTTTGCCTGGCAGGTCATACGATCCGCACATGGATGTACCAGTACAAGCCTGTGGATGAGCTGCTTGTCAACCTGCTGGGAGTATCTGTATACGTAGTACCGGCATGATTGGAAATTCACCAGAATATTATGGACATTGATTCTCAATCAACAGCTCAGGAAATTCGCAGCCTGCCATCCGAAGATAAGCTCGTTGGACAGCTGCGAGGCCAGCTTCAATCTACACAATACCTGTACAATGCCCAGCCAGCATTGGTGCAGCGTTTCCTGGAATCGCAGGCCAGTTTATTGGCTGAGGCGGTCGTACAGCGATTAAGTCAGGTTCGGTTCAGCCTGCCTGACCATATCATTACCATCCAGGGAGCTGGGCAGCCACCGGCTGCTCTTGCCGTTCCTCAAGAGCACCGTCTCCAGATGGCGGGCAGGTTGAGGGACCGGTTGACGCGCATCGACCTGGCGACCGCCCTGAACCAGCGTCTGTTGGAATTGGAGCATGCACCCGACCCGGCCGTTGCTGCCAGTGCCAGCTTATTGCGCTTTGCCACCGCTATGCATATGGTCTATAACATGCTGCCGGCTGGCAGGGCGGTTGCGTACACATCCCCGGATATCGAAGATATCCCGAATATACCGGTCTATTCCGGAATGGATCCCGAGTCTGCTATTACCGCGACGACGGACGCCATTGTTGAAGAGGACAGGCAAGAGTATGGGCGTGGAGAGCTACAGGTGCCTTATGTTCCGGCTGCCAGGCGCTATTTCCTGCCGCAGTGGGTCGCATTTGACGAGCATGGCGAGCTGCTGGTTAGCTCTGCCAACCAGGCCGAAGCTCACCTGGCATCGATGCAGCGGTATCTGCGCGTTCTGAAGGCTTCCCAGTATTTATGCCCTTATATCGTTGCCGATAACAATTACCAGCAGAAACGATACGGTATCCAGGGTCAATTGGTTAATCAGGGGCGGGCGCTGGCATTTTACGAAGTGCGGGAGATCATCAACACCATACTGTCGCGGGCAGAAGTCCAGGACTTAAACCGGGGCTTGAGCCTGGATCTGCCTTTCTTCAACGACCAGACAATGGCAATCGAAAACTGGCCCATGGAGATCATTCCGGCAGGGCGTATCATGTTCGTTCCGGTCTTCGTGGTACGCGCCGCACGCAGGGAACAGTCCATCGTCCAGCTTGAAACCCGGCTGGGCCGCTCAACGCGCAAGCATCTGCTCGCGATCCTAAAGCTGTTAGATGGGACATTTGATACAGGTATAAGCAGCCCGAAGATGGGTAACCGGTGAACTCGATGTTTTTCGCCATCATTACTTTAATTATCATTATATTTTTAGCCAGTAAAGCCGCTCCCAGGGAAAATAAGGAAGATGCTCACGTCCATGGCGCAGGTCAGATCGGCCTCCTGGCAGCCGTGGCGCTGTTCGGTGTCGATTATTTCACTTCCTTTTATTACGGAACCGGGGAGATGATGCACGCACTGCACCCCTATGGATTGGAGAGATGGGGCTATCTGGCAGCTGGCATCATTGCGTTAGCTAACCTGACCTTCGGAGCACTTTATATCTTTTCCCTGGGAATCTTCAATGAGGGCGGAGGCTCGTACACCGCCTCCATGCGTTACCTGTGGCCTACATTGAGCCTGACGGTGGCAGTGGTGCTGATCCAGGACTACACCCTCACGATCGTTGTTTCCGCTCTCTCAGGCGGAGATCAAATACTGTCGATTCTGGGTTGGTATGGTAGGTACTGGTGGCTCCATTTTGCCCTTGGCGCCGGATTAGCAGCGATTACATGGTATCTCACGATACGTGGGCGTGGCGAATCTGCCAGGGTGGTTTTCACCTTGTTAGGTGTTTTTGTAATGCTCACCCTGATCATGGTGGGCGGATTGGTATGGGCGCACTATAAAGGTGTGCCCGCGTTACCCCATATCGAAGAGCCAATAAGAACCTCCTTCTGGCAGGCTTTTTACCACCTTCTCACTGCGACCATGAAAGGTATGGTGGCCTTGAGTGGATTGGAAGCAATGTCCAATGGCATCCAATTCATTAAGAACGAAGATGTTTCTCTGGTACGTTGGGGGAAGAAACACCTCCCCCGCCTAGAGGGATTATGGCATTTCTATAGTGGGAAATCTGGTATCGGTAGATTTGTTCAGACTTCGTTCTTGTTTTATGGTGGATTGACAACCTTCATTTTGACATCCTTTGCAATCCGGTTCAATGTATTTGATGGTACAGCTGGGAGAACTCTGGTGGGAAATCTGGCCTTTATAGGCTTTGGCCAGCTGCCTGGCGGCGATATCCTTTATTGGGCTTACCAGATACTGGCAGTCGCATTATTAGCTGCCGCTTCCATGACTGCCCTGCAAGATGCCCAGGCAACCGAATGGCGTGATGTCGCCATTGGTGAGATCCCAGAATTTGTTGTTTATCGAGATCCGCGCGGCACTTTCACTCGCTCTGTAACAGTAACTTTCATCGCTGCTGTGATTATCATGTTTTTAGTGCGCGGTAAAACAACTCTTGCGGTACCTTACTACGGTGTGGGTGTTTTCATGCCCATCACGGTTATGGGATTGGCAATCCGTAGGCACATCCGCCAGCATTATACCGGTCGCGTCCGTATCTGGGGCAGCCTCGGAGCGACCTTCGCTACCATAATGGCAGCAGTGGTTTTCGTTGGGCAGATTGTTGGAAAATGGGCAGAAGGTGGTTGGGTGGTATTGATCTCCTTCAGTCTGCTGGTCCTTACTGCACATTTATTGCTTCTCTCGCCACTGGGGTATCGGGAGCCCAAACAAATCCACCGCATTGTACGGGATAAGGCCCGTGTGCGCGGCGCAATGGCATCGATCGTCGAGTGGCAGTCGCTTAGGATGCAGGAATACCGCTACAGCCTGTTGATCGCTATCACTCGCTTTTTCGAGCTGTTCGGTGTACGCCGTCCCTTGCGTTACGAATCTGCCCCGGTTGTCGCAGGCGACTACGATCACGCCATCCATGTGGACCACCCCGAGGCACCGTCTTTGCTGGCGCAATACCTGGTGCCTGAGACAGAACCCCGCCTGGGAGGCCATCCAAAGGAGACAGCTCCACCGGAGTCCTGACAGCCTGGTTATTGAAGCGGTAGGGGTAATTTTGTGCTGCCATCCTCAGCTACACAAGGCACGGCGTTCTTCTCTGCATGATCTCAACTCCCATTTATTCGCTCAACACCGGTGATGTATACCGGACCATGGAAACTTCGTCCGCTGGCCTGACAGCGGACGAAGTGGTTGCGCGCCAGAGGCTATTTGGAGAAAATATCCTCAGCAAAGAACCGCAGGAACCCTACTGGAGGAAGATCTACCAGCAGCTGAGCCACCCCATGGCGTTGCTTTTAATGGGCTCAGGCGTGTTGGCAGCACTGATTGGCGATGCCCTCTCAGGGGTGTTCATTTGGACCATCGTGCTGGTGAATGCCATGCTTTCGCTGTGGCGGGAATATCGCGCCGAACAGGCAATCAACGCCCTCCGGGCGCTCTTGCCCAGCTACGCCCGGGTCGTTCGAGCTGGCGCTGAGCTTAAAGTTAAATCCAGTGAACTGGTGCCTGGGGAGGTGCTGATCTTAGCGGAAGGGGATCATATACCCGCCGACGCACGCGTGGTCGAGGAGTATGGTTTACGAGTCAACCAGGCAGCCCTTACCGGCGAAGCCATTCCAGCGCGAAAATCTGCTGACGCTTCCATATTAGAGGGTATCAGTGAGCTAGATCGCCCAAACCTGATATTCGCCGGCTCGTCGATTGTATCGGGTACTTGCAAGGCGATCGTATATGCCACCGGGATGCTCACTCAATTTGGCCGCATTGCCCGTATGACCCAGACGGTCAAAGAACAGCCCAGCCCTATCCATCAGGAGCTGAACCGGGTCACGCGGCTGATCTCACTGGCTGCCCTGGGAACCGGGATAGTCGTTTTTATTGTCGGGTATATCGATTTTGGACTGGAGCTATCCGAGACCCTCATCCTATCGCTGGGGATTATCGTCGCCGCCGTCCCAGAGGGATTACCGGCCACAACCACCCTTTCCTATGCCGTGGCGGCGCAGCGTCTCGCCCAACGTGGAGTGCTGGTGAAAAAGCTCTCCGTGCTGGAGACCCTCGGAACCGTGACTGTGATTTGCACGGATAAAAGCGGAACCCTGACCCAAAACCAGATGACGGTGCGTAAAGTGTGGGTCAACGGTAGACCGTTGAACGTCAGCGGCGCCGGATACAATCCACAGGGAAAAATCACCAGCAACTCTGAGGGTGAATTGCCTGCGCGTGACCTGACTGCTCTGCTCCAGGCTGCCACTCTATGTAATAACTCGCGCCTGCTCCCGCCAACCAAGGAGCGCCCCCATTGGAGCAGCCTCGGCGATCAGACCGAAGCGGCTCTTCGTGTGGCCGCGATAAAAGGGGGAGTGAACGAGGCTCCGATAAAGGAACGCTACCCGCGTGTGCACGAGCTGCCCTTTGATGCGCGCCGAAAGCGCATGACGACTATCCATCGCCCGGCAGGTGGTGAGAACGCAGGAAAGACTCTGGCTTTTGTCAAGGGAGCCCCGCGTGAGGTGCTTCAGCTCTGCACTCACATCCTGTCCGATGGTAAACCGCAACCCTTGGACGACGTCCAGAGAGCTAAAATCCTTTCAGCAAATGATAGCTACGCCCGCGGTGCACTGCGCGTCCTGGCAATAGCCCAGCGCGTCTTCCCGAAGGATACTCCAACCAGCAGCTTGCACAATCCAGAAAGAGTGGAGCAAGGCCTTACCTTCCTGGGGCTGATGGCAATGATGGATCCCCCGCGCGAAGAAGTCCTTACCGCAATCCAAAGCTTAAAAGAGGCCGGTATTCGCATGGTAATGATCACCGGCGACTACGGAGTTACCGCCGAGACATTAGCTCGCCGGATCAACATGCTGGAGTCTTCCCATCCAATCATCATCACTGGCGCGGAGCTCGATCAGATGGATGATGACGAGCTGGGGAGCTTACTGGACAAGGAGGTGATCTATGCCCGCATGGCGCCAGAGCACAAGCTGCGCCTGGTGGCTGCGTACCAGCGGCACGATGAGGTAGTCGCTGTTACTGGCGACGGAGTCAATGATGCGCCAGCGTTGAGAAAAGCAGATGTCGGCGTAGCAATGGG